>JASHXK010000565.1 GCA_030043575.1 Terriglobales bacterium | reverse complement strand
AGTCGACGGCCTGCTTGGCCTCTTTGAACGGAGCTTCCGGCTTGTTGCGAACGACATTGTCGGCGACCTCGACGTTTACGGTCTCGACCGGCGCAGCGGCATCGGCTGCCTGCACCTGATCGCCGCGGAAGGCGCCGTTCTGGAAAGTCGCAAAGTAGGGTGCATCGCCTGCGAACGAAACATCGGCAGCGAACTTGCCCTGAAACATCTGCCGGGTGAAGAGCAATTTTCCGCCCTGGTACTTGTAGCCGATCGCGTCGCTAATGAGGGAGCGGTTCAGGGTAGTCGCGAGTTTGGGCGCGAAGTCGCGCACCTGATAGGTGTGCGGCATCAGCACCAGTTTGGGCTGCTTCTGCTCGACAAACTGCTTCAGTGCGGCGACGAAGCCGTCGGGAGTGTAGGGTTCGAGCTTCGGCGACTCGACGTCATAGACCTTCGCGACCTTTAATTTTGCAATTTCGCCGGCGATCGCGCCGACGCCGCTGCCGGCGACCGCGGCTTCCAGAGTCCAGCCAGTTTCGGCGGCAAGAGCCTGCGCGCCTGTAAGTGTCTCCAGAGAAACCCGATTCAGTTTGCCTTCCCGTTGTTCGACCACTACCAGGATCGTGTCTGCCATATCCGTCCGATTTTCTTACCAGTAAGAGTCAAAACTATCGATTGCGGCGTCTGACGATTACTCCCAGAAGGCTCAACGTCAAACCTGCTACGCCCAGACAACCGGCAATCCAAGCAAATCGCGTCTCACCCAGCTTCCTTGCCGCCGGATGAAAGAACATCACCAGAAATGCGAACAACATCATCAGCCAGCCAATCACCATAATGGCTGAGCCGTTTTCACGCTTCTCTTCCATCGATGACATAGCCGCCTCCTGCTTGCGACTTGCCACCCTCCAGCTACCCAAACTTTGCGCGCACGAGGCAGTCAGGCTACATGCTGGTCTTCGGCTTCGTCCTGCTTCTGCTGCGCCAGCGTGTGCTCCAGCTCGTGATGACCGAGCCGGGTAATGCCGACGGCCCGGCGGTAGCGAGTTCCCATAATTACCAGCGCCAGTCCCAGCACGCCTTCAATGGCCAGCCATATCGGCCAGAACATTGATCCGTTGCGCAGACTGATGAAGAAGAAAACGCCGAGCACCGCATCCATCCACAGAAGAATCCATCCGACGGTAAGCAGGACGGAGCCCAAACGGCGGTTCTCGACAGTGTTGTCAATGGCTGCCTGATCGCGATCGAATCCTGGCATAACGAGCAGAGCTCCTTTCGGAAATATTGGGCCCACCCGAGTTAGATGCCGTCGAACAGCAGTAGCTAGTAATTAGTAACGAGCAGTCAGCGGTGAAACCTGTTCCGCGCCCCTGCAAGCCCCAGATTGGAACGCCAGTCCGATTGCCCGCAGCTAATTACTAATGACTAGTTACTGCTTTTTCATATCACCCGCACTTCGTTGCGCAGCTTCTCGACCAGCTTCTTGGCTACTTCCGCCGGAGGTCCTTCCAGCACCTCCGTCTTCTTCGTCTTCTGCGGAATGTACAGCTTTTCGATCTTCTGCAAATTGTCGCCCAGCACGGGCTTGATCTCGTCGAAGCTCACCTTCCTCAGCGGCTTGTTTTTCGCCTGCTTGATGCCGATGAGCGTCGCGTAGCGCAGCTTGTTGATGCCAGACTGGATGGTCAGCACAGCGGGCAGCGGCATGTCGACAAACTGAAAGAAGCCGGCTTCCAACTCTCGCTTCACGCGGATGCCGCCGTCGGTCTTTTCGATCTGCATGATGATGGTGGCGTGGGGCCAGCCGAGCAGCTCAGCCAGGATGACACCGGTCTGGGCGAAGCCGTAGTCGTCCGACTGTAAGCCAGTGAAAATCAGATCGAAGCTCTCATCCTTGATCGCCGCTGCGAACGCCTTGGCGGTGTTGAAAGCGTCGAGGCCGACGAATCCGTCGCCTTCGAGGTGGATGGCGCGGTCGGCGCCCTTGGCCAACGCCTCGCGCAGAACCTGCTGCGCGCGAGCTGGACCGCTGGTTATCACCACAACCTCGCCGCCGTGCTTTTCCTTCTGGCGCAACGCCTCTTCCAGCGCGTACGCATCGGGCTCATTGACCTCGTAGGAAACGTCGTCGCGAATCCACGTGCCGCTCTCATTCAGCTTGAGCGGCGCATCCTTCTGCGGGACTTGCTTCATGCAGACCAGGACCTTCACCGGGACTCCTTGGATTGAAAATCGCGAGTATGAGTGCCGCGAAAACTCAAAAGTATAAATGAGCAGTCGGGGGTTGGGAAACGACACGCGCGCCGATTCCCAAAGCGGGACGACAAATCACAATTATCCCGAAATGCGATCTGGCTCACTGACAAATGGTTCTGACCCGTTCAACCTTGCCTTAAATTTGCACTTTCACCTGGAGGTTGGTTATGAGCATTCCTCTCAGGGCCCTCCTTCTCTCGGCAGTTCTGGGAATTGCCGCAATCGCACAAGGTCAGATCAACATCGTCAACTTCGATTTCGGTGCGGTGCCGATCGCCTGTTCGGGCGGCTATGCCTACCAGGGTCCCGAGCTCTCGTGCCCGTTCCAAGGGCCCTCGCAGAACTTCGATGGCAGCCCTGGCTTCGGCTGGATCCTGGGGACGGTCATCGCTGAATGGCGCCCTCCGGGCGGGCTTCAGTTTGGTGGAGTCGGCCTCACCGGTCCGAACACTAACTTCCAACCACCCCCCTTCACCGGCCTGCCCTTTAATCAAGCGGTCATTTTGGAGGACGCCAATTCGTTCGTATGGCAAGGGATCGGGGGCTTTACTCCCGGAAGTTACTCTCTCAGTTTTTACCTGGGCTCCCGGTACATCGACACATACTTCGACGGAAATCAAACGGTTCAAGCCTTGATCGACGGCCAGGTGATCGGTACCTGGGCTTTGACCAGCTTCACGCCCTTCACGCTGCAAACCGCTGCCTTCACCATAATCACGGGCAGCACCCACATGCTTGAGTTCCGGGGAATAAACCGCGGCGACCATACCGCGTTCGTTTCATACGTGACGATAACCCCAACCGATCACTAACCGTAACTGTGGAGGTCCTTTATGTCCGTTCGCTTAAGCATCTTTCTCGCAATTCTGATCCTTCCGGCGATCGCTGTCGGGCAAATCAACATTGTCAACTACGATTTCAGCGCCGTACCCGCCGGGTGCAGCGGTTACACGTATCAAGGGGCTGTGTATGGCTGCGTGTGGGGCTACCCCACACAAGACTTTAACCAGAGCCCCGGCTTCGGCTGGATCCTGGGAGGGATCGTGTCTCGCAAGCTGGCCCCAACCTCTTTAGAGGGCGGCGCCGGCCTCACAGCCCCGGGCACGATCATGTTCCCGCCGCCGTTCGACGGAATGCCTTTCAATCAAGCAGTCTTCCTGCAGGACGTGGGTTCGTTTACCTGGCAACAGGTTGGCGGCTTTAGTGCCGGAAGTTACGTTCTCAGCTTCTACCTTGGCTCCCGATACATCGACTGCTGCGGATACGACGGCAACCAAACCGTGGTGGCGTTGATCGATGGCAACGTGGTCGGCACGTGGGCGATGTCCAGCTATACGCCATTCACCTTGCAGACGGTGCCGTTCACGGTCAGCACCGGCGGCAACCATACTCTGGAGTTCGTTGGAGTGAATCGCGGCGATCACACGGCCTTTCTGTCGTACGTCACGATAACGCCGACAGGAAACTAGCGCGATAACTCCCGACGCTGGGTCGTCGAGGCGATAAGCAAACGAAGCATAACGAGGCGCACGTCATGGCTGGTGGTGCGCCTCGACCTGTTCACCGCACCCCCGCCTTTGCTTGTGCCGTTTCCACCGAGTAGATCGTCAGTCCGCTGAGCATCTTAGGATAGAAGTCGGTGGACTTCTGCGGCATCACTTCGCCGGCGAAGGCGATATCGCGCATCTGCTCGATGCGCACCGGGTTCATCAGGAAAGCCACCTGCGCCGATCCCTTCTTCACGTCCTCGACTGCCTCACCAGCGTCGCGAATGTATTTCAGGTATTTTTGCGCGCGAATGTCTTCTTCCGACATCCCGAGAATTTCTTCCAGAATAAGCTTGTGCAGCTGCACGACGTC
>JASHXK010000564.1 GCA_030043575.1 Terriglobales bacterium | reverse complement strand
GCCGACGTGCGCCTTGAGGGTCTTGGTGTGCTCGAAGACCGAGCCTTTCCAGAACTGATCGTGATTGCCAATGACCTGGTACCAGGGAATCTCAGGATTGAGGCCGGCGGCGTAGAACGGCCTCTGGTAATCGATGGTGGCTGAGCCGAGATGCGCGCCTGAGCTGGGCGTGATGACTTTGCCGTCGATGGTATCGAGAAACCAGCGCAGCTCGTTGTATTGCGTATTGTCAGCGGCATCGCCCAGCGACAAGCCGAAATCGAATGGGTTCACTTTGTGCAAGGCGTTGATGGTCTGGACGGCGGCGTCGAGCACCTGCGGCGTGGAAAGAATGATCGGCGAATAAGCTGACGACATTCCCGAGCCGTATCCGGCCTTTATGCCGACATAGATGGGCTGCGCCGGCGATTCCTTGTCGGCAATGTGAATGTCGGACATGGAGTAGTAGAACAGCAGCCGCGCAACATTGGGAGCTCCCGTGTAGGCCGGCGCCAGGTCCTTCCGCAGCACGTGGGTCAGCGGCCCGCGAAAACTCCAGGCGCTGTAGCCATAGGTGGCATAGCCGGGAACATCGCCCGGGTTGATCTGCACCGCACTCGCCGGGACCGCGACCGGACAAACTTGTCGCTGCGCCGTGGTGTAAACCGGACGGCTAATCGGCCAGGAGACGATTTGGGACACCGGCTGCGGTTGGGGCGGAGTCCCCGAACTGCTTCCGCAGCCAGTTAGCTGCAATGCTCCTACCCCAAGCCCCACCGTGGGCAACACGCCTATTCCAATTCCAACCGTTTTGATGAAGTCTCGTCTGCTGCATCCCCGAACGTCGCGCGGTCTTGGCATGGAATTTCCCTCGAGTGATTTAGCACTCGTAGGAATTGATCGGCAGAGGCCACACAGACTTGATTTCGAGGTGGTCCGGGAGGTCATCGAAATACCGCGTCTTGGCACCAGGGGCTGCGCAGCGGCAGACGATTTCGGTTCCCAGCGCGCACTGCGGCCCGGCTCCGCGCCTATCAGAACTGCGGCGGCGTGGCCGGCAGTTGGGTAGAGTCGATGCCTTCGCACATCCCGTTGTCCACTGTCACGTTGCCTACGGCGTCGAGTTTTACCGTCCAGATCGTGTCGTAGTCGTTGGCCGGCCAGGCGGGAGCCGGCTGATTGTTGCCGTGATAGCTTCCGAGCAGCGCGTTGATCGCCGGTTGTATGAATTGGTAGGCCCACGCTACCAGCACGGTCTGATTGGAGAATCTGCCGTTATAAAAGAAAAACGTACTCGTCTCCACGGCGTTGGCTTTGGGATCGGTGAGGTCGAAATCGGTGACCAGACTGTAGGGCAGGTTGTTGGCGATGGCGTAGGGTTCGGTGGTCAGGGCGGGAGCAACCGACGACCAGGTATCGTCCCCTGCGGCGTTAAAGGAGCCTGGGCCAAACTGACTGGGATCGATCGAATAGACCTGTTGAGGACTGATTTTGCCGGCTAGTGCGTAGGGAAGATCCAGCGCGCGCCACTGTCCCGCGCCGACGTAGTTATTGTCGTTCCAGTAGTCCGTGGGATGCGCGTCGGCGTGGCGGATGATGTAGAGGGTTTCGTTGGTATTGATTCCCGCGGGGATTACGGCGCCACCCTGGCCGCCGATAACGGAGATGGTCACATGAGTCTGTAGGCAGGAAGCACTGGCTGGTGGCGGCGACAGCACCGGATACGTGGCCGGCGGGGTCATGTGGCTATCGTAGGTGATCAGGCTGGCGCTTCCCGGCGGTGTAATCGAAATCGCGTAAACGAAGTTGGGACTGATGTAGCTCGCCGGAAGCGCCAGCTTGTAGCCTTCGCGCTGGTTGATCTTCGCCATCAAGGCGCTCACCGTTTCCCACGGCGCTGAGAACACATAGAAGCCCGGCGCATTTTCTTCCAAGATACCGGTAGCCAGCGCTTCGTTGTCGCCTTGCTTGTCGTTGAAATCGAGCCCTTGGCAGTTGGGGCAGAATTGCGACGGCACTGCAACTCCGCTGGGCAGCGACTCCGGCGAGTAGGACGCGTAGATGGGGTAGCTATAACCGGTATACGGGGCCCGGCATTGGGGTAGGACAGCGTGATCTGGTTGAGCATGGCGAACTGCTGGATTGTCTCCAATCCCACCATGTCGGGATAATTGTTCGCCGTTTGCAGATGCGTCATCGGCTCGAGCGCGTAGATTTCCGTCACATTCTGGTTGCCGAGCACATTCTGCTGCAGAAACGTGGCCATGAGGAGCGACCGCTGCAAGCCCTGAGTGGTCAGGTTAGCGGTTGTGGGATTGATGTCTCCGTAAGCCTGGTACGCTAAGTCCTCGCTGGCCACGAAGATCAGGTTGAGGTTGCTGGAACTGAGTGGAGCGGGTGTCGCCGGCTCGGATGACGGGGGACTAAACGAGCTGCCGCCGCAGCCTGTAAGCAGCGTCAGGGCAAGAATGCAGAACAGCGGGTAGTGGGTCAAACTGACCCACTACCGAACAGCGACATCGCAAGGCTGCGTTGAGGCATCATGGCGCTGCTTTGCATCAAATCCC
>JASHXK010000563.1 GCA_030043575.1 Terriglobales bacterium | reverse complement strand
GTCATCGGACGCAGGGCAAGCGAATCGTTGGCCTGCACCAGGTGAGCTTCGGTGGTGCGGGCGATGGCGGGAAACTTATGCACCACCACCGGGACGGCGGTCGCAGGAGAAGCGCCTACCGCGACCTGCATCTCCGATTCTCCTTCCACCGGCGCTTGCCATGCTTTGTCTTTGGCTTTGCGGTGGGTAGTGCGGCGGCGGCCATTGTGCCGGAGCACCTGCGTTTCGATGCGCTCCAAGGCCTGACTGACGGCGGAAATCATATCGCTCGCTTCAGCCAGGCCGACCAGATGTCCGCGGCGGCGCTTCACGGTGATTTCCGCGATATGACGGTGCTTCTCGACGGTCAGAATGACCTTGCTTTTAAAGTTGTCACCCAAGATTTTGGTGAGTTTGCCGAGGCCGGATTCGACCTCGTCACGAATGGCGGGAGTAATTTCATACTGTCTACCAAAGTACTCTACAGTCATTGAGCTCCCTTCTCGCTGCGGCCTTTCCGTTGATTGTCTGGCTTTGGCCGTGGCGTGTTCACCACTACGGCGCGTTACGTACCTGTCAGGTTAGACGGACAGGTCATGGACTAAGGCGCCGGTACAGCAGCTAGTTTTTCACTCTGCGCTGGTGGGTGCTCGGGATGCGCATGTCCTCCCGGTACTTCGCAACCGTGCGGCGAGTGACCTGGATGCCCTGCGACTGGAGGATGCGGGTGATCTGCTCGTCGGTCAACGGCCGGATGGGATCTTCTTCCTCGATGAGCTTCTTGACCCGGCGCTTGAGGATGAGCAGCGAGGTGCTGCTGCCCTCAGGCCCATTGACGCTCTCGCTGAAGAAGTATCGAAGCTCGAAGACGCCTTGCGGGGTGTGAGCATACTTGTTGGCCACGGCGCGGCTGACGGTGGAAGGGTGCACGCCGATCTCCTCCGCAACTTCCTTGATCATCATCGGTTTCAGCTGGTCGATGCCGTGGTCGAGAAAATCGCGTTGCCGCTCCAGGATGGAATAGCAGACGCGCAAAATCGTCTGCTTGCGCTGCTCGATGTTCTTGATGAGCTGAATCGCCGACTTGTAGCGCTCTTTGACGTAATTGCGAACGTCTTTCTCCGCTACATCGCGGCTTAACAGTCGCCGATACGAGGAATTCAGCCGCAGCTGCGGCACCTCCTCGTCATTCATCAATACCAGGTACTCTTCGCCCTGCTTGACGAAGGCTACGTCGGGCTCGATCAGCCGGGTTTCGGCCTTGTTGTAACGCAGCCCGGGACGCGGGTCGAGCGTGCGAATGAACTCCATCGCCTGCATTACCGCTTCGAGCGGGCGACTCATTGCCTTGGCAATTTCCTTGAAGTGCTTGTTCTGCACCGCATGCAGGTGCTGGTCGACTACCACGATGGCATCATCCAGGGCTTCCAGCTCAGCCTGATGGGTACCGTTACCGTTCTTGCGCGGAACACGTTTCAGATCGTGCAACTGGGCCAGCAGACATTCGCGCAGATCCCGCGCGCCCACCCCGATCGGATCCATCTGCTTGACGAGGTCGATCGCTTCCCGCAAAGCATCGCGGCTAAAGGGAACCCTTGCCGGCGCAGTCCGCGGTGGGACCAGCTTCGGGCGCGGGGCTTCAGGCGCGACCGTGGCGTTGGTCAGTGCGGACGAGGCCAGCGTCGGGTCTTCGTCCACTGCTTCGGGTTCTTCGGCGGTCTCGGCTATTTCCACGACTTCAGCTACGGCGACGGCGAAACTGGACGCTTCCGCCTGGACGGAAGTCTGCGGCATCGCCGGTTGGACGATCCCCGGCAACTCGGGAGCTAGCGGTGCCGGGGCTAACGGCTCTGCCGTTTCGACCGGCAGTTTATCGGCGGCTGACCGCGCAGAGCCAGCCATCTCCTCTTCCGCCAATCCGAGCAACTCCTCGTCTGTGGCGATCAGGTAGCCTTCCTCATTCAGATTGCCGATTACCAGCTCAGCCGCACGATATACGTCTTCGTTAACGTGGAGCGATCCCAGCTGCCACATCAGATGGTCGGTCAGGGTGCTGGGCTTGGAGAGAAAATTCTCGAAAGAGGGTTTCTCGCTGTCCTCCATTTCGATGGGAGTGCGCAGGCCGGGATCGAGGTATTCGGAGAAGAACGAGCCGAAGTCAATTTCCTCGAAGGGATCCTTTTCCTCTTTGGTTTCGGCCGGCTGCTCCTGCTGCGCCAGCGAGCTGTCGCGCTCTTTTTGCTCTTCCCGGGCGGAAACTTCATCCAGCAGGGGAACGGAATTATCGAGTTCTTCGAGGACCGGGTTCTCGGTCAGTTCGGCATTGATCATGTCGGCCAACTCAAGCTTGTTGAGCGCCAGCACACTGACCATCTGCACAAGCCCAGGGGTCAGAATCTGCTTCTGGGAAACTTTGAGGTTTAATCTGGGCTGTAATAAGGCCATCGAACGGAACCCTGAGGAGCGGAGCTCCCCTTCAAATTCTAAACCAACGAGAAGCTCTCGCCTAAGTAAACTCGCTTCACTTCCGCATCATTTCCGAGCTGATCCGGCGTACCCGTACGGAAAATTTTTCCCTCGTTAATAATGTAAGCGCGATCCGTAACCGACAGCGTCTCACGAACATTATGATCGGTCACGAGCACTCCGATGCCACTTGCCTTCAAATCAAAAATAATTCTTTGCAGGTCCAATACCGCGATGGGATCGATTCCGGAAAAGGGCTCATCGAGCAAAATGAAAGACGGCGAGATGCAGAGACAGCGCGCGATCTCGACGCGCCGGCGTTCGCCACCGGAAAGCGCATAGCCACGGTTCTTGCGGATGACCTGGAGCCCCAGCTGGTCGATCAGCCGCTCCATCCGCTCGCGGCGTTCGTGCCACGACATCGACTGCGCTTCCAGAACGGCAAGGATGTTGTCCTCGACTGTCAGTTTACGGAAGATCGAGGGCTCCTGCGGCAGGTAGCTGATGCCGTGGTTCCGCGCCCGCAGATACATCGGGACGCTGGTGATGTCTTCGCCGTCGATGAGAATGCGACCGCTTTCGGCCGGGATTAGCCCCACGACCATGTAGAAACTGGTGGTTTTGCCGGCTCCATTCGGCCCCAGCAGGCCGACGATCTCGCCCTGCTTTATGTGGTAGCTGACGCCATCGACGACCCTGCGTCCGCGGTAGCTTTTTCCGATCTGATCCGCCGATAAAGTCTGCATTTACTTCGTGGTACGAGCGCGCGTGACGGTGGGGGAGGAACGCTTACTCTCGACTAAGACCCTATCATCGTGATTGTAGAAAGTCAACGAATCGCCCCATACGGTGCCGTGTTCGGCATCGAAAATGCTAGGCAATCTGCCGGTCAGAAAGTACTTGGCGTCATCGGCGGTATAAACCAGCTTGTCACCCACCGCGCGACGGTTCGGTTCGGTGACTACGACCTTCCCGATCGCGACCATGTGATCGATCTTGCTGGGCGCATCTGAGCCCGGCAGCACCGGTCCCTTCTGCTGGCTCGACGGCTGCGTCTGCGGCTTCTGCGCCGAAGCCTGCGTCTGGTCGCTGTCCTGGTCGGCCTTCTTCAAGTACACGTCGAGTTGCTCGGTGGACACCGCCGCTGTCGGACTCTTGGCCAGCACGTTGCCGGTGTAACGTGCACGGCGCTCCTGGTCGACGTAGGTCATGCCATCGGCGACCACGTCGACGGGAGTAACTTTCCCATCCGGCGATTGCTGAATGAACAGGCTGGTCACCTTCTGGGTCTTGTCCGACTCGGCCACCATGGAGCGCTTGGTGTTATCGAAGTCGATCTTCGGCGCACGTACCACATTCTGGCCCTGCCACAGGCGGACGTTTCCCGTGTAGTGCGCCATACCCGGATCCTTAAAGCCGACCATGTGCTGCGCGGTGATGTGAATGGGATCGGAGCTGGCCAGCAGCGCACCGTCGGGCTGAGCTTTCAGTTCGCTGTAGGTAGTCTTCACGTCGTCGTCGCCATAGCCTTCGCCGCTGTCGCGATTGATGCGCATATGCACCGCGGTCGTAGTCATGCCGCCATCAATAATGCGCGGCGATCCCTGCAGAATCAGGATCTGATCATCGGGCGTGTAGGTCGCCACGTCGGCGAAAGCGGCGCGGCCGCCGCTGTTGGGATTGCCGGATGGCTCGTGATACTCGAAGTTGCCGGTCTGGATAATCTTCTGCAGGCTGCCATCGCTGTCGAAGGTCACGTCGACCATGTCGGCCGTACTGGTTTTGTCGGGCTGACCGGGCGTGCTGGAGACGATGCGGGAATCAGGCCAGCCGTGCAGGGTTTGAATGTGGTTATCCTCGTCGAACGTCGCATGGAATTTGCCGGCCGTGGCCACCGTAGTGGAGTTGTTGCCGCCCATAGTCTGGTTCTTGTTGGTGTGGCTCGCAGCGGTCTGCGAGCCCTGCGGCATGGGCAGAATGGTGATCCATGCCTTGCCTCCGGTGTCACCCGATTTCAACTGGTTTCCGTTGACCAGTTGGAAATCAAGCCGGTCGGCGGCAATCTCCATCGGCTGTCCGCTGGTTCCCGACTTGTTGGGTGCGGGGTCCTGTCGCACGCGAGCATTGTTCACCATGTGCATGCGGGAAGGCTGGTTCTGGTCCTCAAAATCCAGAATGAATGTGTCGGCCGAGCCGTGCGCAACGCTGCTGCCGTGACTGTCGAACTTCGCTCCACCAGAAATGATTGCCTGCTCGATCGTGTTTTTCGGGCCCATGTTGATATCGCCACGAGGGCCCACGACATCAACCACAGCAGAGCCGCGGCTCTGTATGTGGACATTGCCTTCGGCCACTGCGTGCTTCACGGTGTTGTCCGGTTCGAAAAGCAATGTCGCCTTATCGGCGGTCAAAGTCCGCTCCGGCTGCTCGATCTTCGCGTTCAGCAGTACCGCTTGACGCGGTACCTTCTGAATTACGCCGCTGCTGCCGGTAATCGTCGCCGGATGAGCGCCCGTGGTGACGAAATGGATGTCGGATTTCAGTTGGAGTTCGTTCTGCCTGGAATCGTAAAAGGCGCCTTTGGCGGTGCCGGCCGCCTGCTCGGTCTTGAAATCCACCACCTCGTCGGTATTGGCTTGACCGGTTTTCTGGTTGAAGGTCAAGGAGCGCGTGACCAGGTGCAGCGGATTCTTCAGCTCTTCGGGTGCGGCCTGATCAGGCCGCTTGGGTCCTTCTTCATTCCCCACCAGATCGATGTGCACTTCCCCGATCGCCTTGATGTCGCCGCTGTCCGGATCGTAGGTGAACTGGTCGCCGTAGATCTGGTCGAAGCGATCATGGTTCTTGCCATAGACCACAATGTGGACGTTGTGCAAGTCGGCGTGATTGCCGGCCTTGAACTGGACGGCCTTGGAAGCGCGAATGGTGTAGATGGTGCGGCCAGCCTCCGACTTGGAAAGCGAAAAGCCATCGCTGGTCTGCTGGATGTCAATTCCGAGAGACTTGGGAACGTTGTGGAGGATCGTCTCCACCCGCGAGCGGGCGATCCAGTAGGACACGGTTACGACCGCAACCAGCACACAAACACTAACAACCAGCCATTTACGAACCTGCGCTAACGATTGGAACATCTGCCTCGATATTACGCTATGGCGGCGGTACGGCCCAACTCACACACCGGTTCATTGTCCGAGGAGTGAGGGGTTTTTTGCAGGTACGCGGATGACCAGACAATCAGTCGGTATGTCGTGCAGCCCCTGCCTGCGTTTGGTCCAACCCGCCATGAGGAAACCGATCATCAGGCAGAACAGCGAGAGAAACTTCATGAAGTGGCGAACCGTGGCCTGGCCGAAGGAGATACGCCTGCCTTCGGTATCCATGACCTGCAAACCGAGTAGACGCTTGCCCACGGTTGCGCGCCACGCGGAGCTTTCCATGAAGGCGCAATAGAGCCATGAGCCCACGGCCAGGATCGAAATGTAAGCAAAACCGGTAAAGACTTTCGCGTTCCAACGATCGATTCCGAACGATCGTCCAAAGTGTTGCAGGACGAAATCGATCGCAAGCGTTATCAGCAGCGCCCCGAAGGCTTCCAAGGCAACGTCCACGGTTCCCGCCAGAAATCTTAGCCAGAAGCCCGCATATTCGATCTTGTCAGCTGTATCCGGCACGCGGTTGGTATGCGACTGGACGGCTGTGACGGAGGAAACTGGATCGTTGAGTAAGTCGCCACAAAAGAGACAGAAGCGTCCGTCCGGCAAGCGGCGGCTACCGCAGCTCGCGCACACTTCATCGACCACCGTCTCCATCGGATGGGATAGTACAGCCGCTGCGCGGAGAGTGTAAAGTGCCAGATTGGCACTTGAGTGGCAAGTTGAGTAGTTGTGCGACTGTCACTAATTGCGCCAGCAATAGATTGGCAGGAAGGCCGTGCCAGGAGTCCGCTGGGGCGAAGTGCCGAGTCTGTGGTCAATCCCTCTGCCGATCGTCGAAATTAGACCCTGTGCTCATCGAGCACAAGCCACTCCACACACAACCGTCTCGTGAAAGCGGCAGAGTCTCGCACCGTCTTCTAATCTGAGGTCGTGGTAGGGGTCGAATATTGAGGCTTCGATCCGGATTCACCCGTTGGTGGATTGCATTGCTTTTGAGCAGCGGCCGCTGCCGTCGGTATTGCAGAGGAGCGGGCGAAGTCGACCAGGTTCAGTTGCACGCCACCGAACTCCCGATGCTCGTTGTAGTCGACGGTGAAGGCGAGATCGAGCACGTCGCCTGCTAGTAGCGAGTCCTGCGCAACCCGATCGGCCATGCGCCAGCCCAAAACGTCGTGCGCTCGCCGCCACTCCCTGTCACCCGCGCCGGACGGAACAGCCCTCAGCTTCATGTGCTTGTCTTTCAGCAGGCGAGCGGGCTGGATCAGCTTTGCACCTCGCGAGACGAACATGGGAAGGGGATTGCCGGACCCAAAGGGCGCCAGCTTCTGTAGCAGCAACCAGAAATCGTGGGTAACCTCGTCCAGCGGGATCTCAGCGTCGTATTCGAGAACGGGGACGAAATCTTCAGGCGTCAGCCGCTGGCGCGCATAACCGTCCAGGCGCGATCGCAGATCGGGAATTCGCTCGGTCGGCAGCGTGCAGCCCACGGCGTGGGAGTGGCCGCCGTAGCGCGTGAACAACTCCGGACAGGATTCGAGCGCCTCCAGAAGATGAAAAGGTGTGATGGAACGGCCCGAACCGTGCGCCGCACCGTTTTCACAGGAAAACACCAGGGCAGGCCGGTGGTAACGCTCAACGACTCGCGTGGCGCAGATGCCGATGACCCCGCGATGCCAGCCTTCGCCGTCGATCACCAGGCAATAAGCGTCTTTCAGTTCTGGCATCGACTCGATCTTCTGCTGAATCTCTTCCAGGATTTGCTGCTCTTCCTGCTGTCGATTGCCATTGAGCTCGTCCAACTGCATCGCCATTTCGGCCGCTTTGCCAGCGTCCTTCTCGGTGAATAACTGGATGACCCGTTCGGCAATATCCATGCGGCCCGCGGCGTTCAGCCGTGGTGCGACGCGGAAAGCAATATCGCCGGCGCTCAGCGGACGCGAGCCATCCAGGTCGCAGTTCGACAGCAGCGCGCGGAGCCCGGCATTGACCGGCTTGCGCAGGCCTTCCAATCCGAGCTTGGCAAAGACTCGGTTCTCGCCGATCAGCGGCACAGCATCGGCAATCGTCGCGATGGCTACCATCTTCAAGAATGATGGCAACAGACGCTCGCGTCCGCTTTCTACCAGAAGCGCCTGCGCGATCTTGAAGGCGACGCCGGCGCCACAAAGCGACTTGCAGGGATACTGGCAACCCGGCTGATTGGGATTGACTACGGCCAGGGCTTTGGGGACGCCGTCGGACTGAGGCAAGTGATGGTCGGTGACGATAAGATCGACAC
>JASHXK010000562.1 GCA_030043575.1 Terriglobales bacterium | reverse complement strand
TACGACTCAACTGTTGGAGCAACCGCTAGGTTTCAGCGCGACTACAACGGTAAGCAGCCCGGCGACCCGAAGAAGGCGGCTAAAGCGATCGTGCGGCTGACGCAGGAACAGAAACCTCCATTGCGACTCCTGCTCGGCAGCGATGCATATAACGGGGCGGAGAAGAACGACCTCGCTCGTCTAGAAGAAGCGAGAACGTGGAAAGAACTCAGCCTCTCAACCGATTTCGAGTCACAGCCTTCCTCGTAAAACTCACAACACCAGGCCTGCATGAAGCGAAATTGCAGGAACACATGCTGTCCGCCGACGGCCGGCCGCGCAGCCCGGCATAGGCGCTCGGCAACACGGCAAGGAATAGAGAAACCGCAGCTACAGCAGATTTTCCTGCGTGTCGCTGCCGAACCCTCGATCGTGTTTCGAAAAACGGTTGATTGTTGAAACAGTAAGTGAACACTTGTCGCGGGCACATTTTCTATGGCTTACAGATGGTGCTGTTTGAGGGATTTCTTGGAACGAGATCTGCACTGGACGGCGAGTTGGCCTGTTCTCGTTTTCTCGATGGCAATTGAGTCGAATTGATGATTAGTCTACGCTGATCACGAGGTCGGCGCTCCGCTATCCGGCGTCGAGTTTCTCTCCGGCCTTGGCGATTTAAGTCTGGACACAACAAAAGTTTCGTAGTAGGCTTCGCGGGATTCCGTTGACGGTATTTGGTTTAGCCAAAGATCCAGGCTTCACGCGCTATGCCTGCGTGGGTGAGTTGCGATGGCCATGCCGTCGCGCTTTTTAATCGAAAGAGCAAGAACTCCTTTCACTAGCGGATCATTCTGTCCGGGCCCCTTGGTTAGTTATCGAGCACTGCTGCTGCCAGTTGAACACTTGAGCGGCAGCCCGAGGAGAATGCGCGATGCAACTTCGTCGATTGGCCCGCCGAGCTGTAACCACTCTCCTGGCCTTGGTCTTCCTATGGTTTTTGATAATTTCCGCGCCGACGGCAAAAGCACAGAGCGACCCAACCCTGGTTTGTGGTTCCAACGAGTATTTGGCCCAACTGCCGGTGAAGCCGCCCAAAAGTCCTGATATCCAACGGCAGGTCCAGTTGGTCAACTGCTCTGATCAGGTACTGCTGGGGGCAGTCAACGCTGCACACGCGGTGGGTCAGCCACTGTGGCCGGCTTTTCCCCAGGAGGACACGTGGGTGATGCAACCCTTCAACGCGAAGAATCCTACGGACTATTCCAACGTGCTCACCATCGACGTTCCGCCACAGTGGTACGGCCAGTCCAAGCAAAGCGGCGGCATTCAGCCGAACTTTTGGGTACGGACCGGCTGCCGCTACGATGAAGTGACCAATCGCGCCCAATGCGAAACCGGCGACTGTGGCGGGCAATACGATTGCAGCTCCGCCGGCATTGGACCACCCGCTGCCACCACGCTTGCGGAATGGACGTTTTACCAGCAGATCCAAACCTACTACATCGATTCTCCGGATATCAGCGCGGTGAACGGCGCGAACCTCACCATCGACATCTCGCCACGCGGTGGTGATGATAAGAATCCGCTGAACCCGGTAGACTTCCACTGGCTGAACTGGAACTATCCGCTCACTGTCCATGGAGCGGACTTGCGCGAGCCCGGCAATTGCGCAGGCTCAGCCACAGGAACGTTCAAGCTCACCCGCTCCGAAGTCGATATGACCGTCGACAGTCAAAACCCGAACTATCCCCTTTTTGGATACGTCATTGTTGACGGCAAGGGCAATCCCACCATGCCGAACGGAAACTGGATCCTTGCCTGTCTCAGCAATTGCGGACGATACAAGTTTCCCGTGGAAGCGGGAGAACTCGGCTGCAACGCGACCACCGATCCCAATTGCTACTTCTGGGACACCTTCTGTGCGGCCAACCCGGATATCACCTACGGTCAATCCTGTCAGACGGACGCAGACTGCGTGAACTATAACGGCGGCATCGACTACCACATCGCGTGTTTCAGGAATTCCGGTCCAAATCACCCAGGCGAATGCGAAATCCGGGGCTTCTTCAACAACAGCGTGGCCAACTGCAACGGGGAGGCCGGCACCAAGTGTGGACCATCGGGCAGTCAATGCTCCGCTCCCACTTCCAGCATCGCCTGCACCAACACCTATGGCTCCATCAATCCGCTGGATGACAACGACAATACGAAATACGATTGGGCCGACCAGCCGATCGTGGGCCAGTGCAGCGACGTGGTTTTTACCGGAAACGGCATGCACCAGCAGGCCGCCTGCATCGGTGACGACACCCTGCACAAGATTCTGCATGGCGCCTACAGCTGGCCCAACGATCCGCAAGTGTACGACGGCGACGCCAAGGTCTATCGCGTTGTCTTTTCGCCGGAAGGACGAGGCAAAGCTCCCATCACCGGAGCCCAGGCGCTTCCGGAATGCAACTCGCTGCCGCTCAACTACAAGCCCGCCGAGAATCGCAACAACTGCAGCGGAACGATCAATGGCCAAAATGCCGATTTCGCCGTCGCAAGAGTTCCGAACGCGGGTTCACAAAAATGGCAATCAACAGGCAGCGATTGGCCCTGTTTCATTGCCGAGAGAGGGTCCGGCGACAATGGAGTGCTGTGCCGCTGGAATCCTCCACCCGCCGGGAACTGCCGCCCTCCCAAGACTGATAACACGTACGTCACGAATAGTGCTTGCGGCCGCATCGATTCAGGAACCTCCTTAGTGTCCGGCTCGATGACGCCAAACAGCGGCGATCCATTGTTTCTTGAGGTGTCGATCTCCAAGGTGGCCAACTCGGTCAGTCTGCCTACCTCCCTCAGCGGCTGTGTCCCAGCCCAAGGCGCGGGATCGTGGACCCTGGTCGCCTCGCAGATGGTTAACAGCAACCAGGGTGTCGCCGCCTGGTACAAAGGCACTTCGAATACCGGCGCGGCCTGCAGCGTTACAGTGACACTGGCCAGCGAGGACCCGGCCGAGCTCAAGCTCTATGATGTGCCGAAATTCAATGGCACGGTTGAGACCATGAGCACGATGTCCGGTGACTGCAACAACTGTTCTCAGCCCTATACGGTCAGCGCCGGGATGGCTACAACTGCCTTCTCCAGCGATCTGCAGTTGGGCGCTGTGTTGCAGGTGAATCAGGCTGCTGTACCGGTTACCTATTGGGACACGTGGCTTAGCAACGGGCAGAACCAGTTAACCTGCCTGATGGGCAATAACGATTGTCCGCGGGATGACGGTCCGGATTTCCTGCCCGGACACGGACCCTACTCGGGAAATTCCGACGTCGGTCACAACCCGGTCATGCCCGGAACCCAGTATTTTCATCGCAACGCCGGTACCGTGAACGGGACCCAGTTCTCCTGGGTTGGCTTGGCGATCTACGTTGAACTCAATCCCTAGCGGCCAATCTCGAAAGTGGTCGCTACCGCGACGTTGGGTTCCTCGGCTGCGGGCGATAGGCCAGCACCGCGGCAAATGCGAGGGCGCCTCGTGCTTGTATGTCCGGCTCTGCGTCAGCAGCGGTCAATGAGTGTAATGGGGATTTTGCAACAACTATCCAGCGATTGAATGGAATAGGCCTCGGTTTGAGAGGGGCCACCGAGTCTGCTTTTTCAAGTGCGTCGTGACCAAAGCTAGGTTAAGCTCAGCTCCACGGGTAAATCAATCGGGCCGCAAACGCTCCCTCGGTCCGGATTTCGGAGGAGATCGGTGCCCGACTGGAGTTCAACTCTACCCCCGCAACAACCCAGCGCCGGTAAACGTATTTTCGTAGGGCCGCAGGGCGTACGCGCCGGATGGCGCCTGCTGATGTTCCTTTTCTTGGTCGTAATTATGCTCGGGGTGGCGTGGCTGGCAAGGCCTCTGCTGCGGCTGCTTGTACCACACCCATTGCAGTCTCCAACCGCGGATGGCATTGCAAAGGGCGTCTTTCTTGTACCCATCCTGCTGACCGCCGCGGGGGTGATGGGCTGGTTCGAACACCGCAGTTTGGCTGAGTACGGCTTGCCGTTACGGCAGCTGCTGGGCAAAGAGTTCTGGACGGGAGCGCTGTGGGGAATTGTCATGGTTTCCGTCGTCATTGCCATGATGGCGGCATGCCACGTCTATTCTCCCGGCACATTGGCTCTATCGCCGCTTAAGATTGCGGTGTGGGGGATTCTGAATGCCATCTTCTACCTCATGCTGGCATTGTCCTCGGAATTCTTCTTTTTCGGATATGTGCAATTCACGCTGACCACCGGGATGGGTTTCTGGCCAGCAGCAGCACTCGTCACCTGCGTCTACTCTGAGATCTGGATGCTCCCGCATGATTGGACACTCATCGGTCCCATTTTTATGCTTTTCTTCCTCTATCTGGCGCTGTGTCGCACAGGTAATCTTTGGTTCGGAATCGGATGGTTCGCCGCCTTCGATTGGGGCGCGACCTTCCTGTACTCGACTTCGCAGGACCGGCCCCACGTCGGTCGCCTGCTGAACGCATCGCTAACGGGCTCGAATTGGTTGACAGGCGGCTACCACACTCCAGAAGCCAGTGTCTTTGGCCTGATGGTGCTCGTCGTCGGCACCGTGCTCCTAGCGAAGCTCTATCCCGACGCGAAGTACCCGGCGCTTTCGATCCCATCTTCCGCGCTCGGTGGAGTCTCGGACACGCCGGTTCGAAAGACTCCTATCTCGTGACAAGCTGGATTTAAGCGTAATGGTGATATTACGCCACCTGACATTTACCAATCCCTGTTTCTCTCATCAATTTATTTCTTATGCGGAGCATCCACGCCCGCGATCTCCCAGACCACGCCGCAACCGCTGCCGCCGCAATTCTCCGCGCCTCCGTAATACGTTGTGCCGTAGAGATTGCCGTTCGCGTCGAGCGCCGGAGTGCCAAGAGGCTGCATGCCATCGCTACCGCTGAAGTCGTGGAGATCAACCAGGGTGCACCCTTGGCTGCAATTGGTCAGCTCGAATATCCAGCCGTCATTATGGGCGCCGCCAACAGCACACGTCCCAAAAAAATTGCCGGCCGTATCCATGGTCAAACCGCTCTCGGGGCGGCACAAGCCGCCGTTGGTGAAGCTGTAGACGGTGTCCTCAAGCCACTGGTCGCCTGAGAACCTCAGACTGAAAGCCCCGCCATCTGCATTAAATTCTCCGCCGCTACTCGTGGTGCCATAGAGCGTGCCGGAAGCATCGATGATCAGCTTACCAACTGGGTTAGCCCCATTGTCAAAGAAGTTGAAGTTCACCAGGACCTTCTCGAACCACCGTCCATAGAGGAGTTCGTAAACCGTACCGCAGTTGTTTACGCATTCATTTCCGGTCCCGCCGAAGGTTGTGGTGCCGTACACGTTTCCGGCTGCGTCGAGGACTACGCCCGAAGATGGGTTTTCTCCGTCCGTACCCCCCTCCATACCGCTGCCGAAGCTATGAAGGATGCTCTCCGTCCACCCTTCGCCTGAGGAGGTCAGCTCGAACACAGTCCCGCCGCCATTCATACCTCCCTCATATGTCGTGCCGTAGATGTTTCCGGCCTGGTCGAAGGTCAAATTCACGAAGTATGGGTATGCCCCATCCGGGGTTCCCGTAAAAGCGTGAAGTACGGTTTCGTACCAGGAGCATAGGATCGACCCGCAAAACGTGGCCGGAGGGGTCAGTTCGAAAACTGTCCCGAAGTTTTCACCCCCGCCATATAAGGTCGTGCCATATAAAGCACCGTTGGGACCGATCACTACTCCGCCCCATGGGTTACCTCCGTCGCTGCCCCCGGTAAATTCGTACAAAGGACTGAACACCCAACTTGAATTGACCAGGCTTAACTTGAAAACTGTGCCAGCGTCGTGGCTCCCGCCGTATGACGCCGTGCTGTACAGAACTCCGGAGGGTCCGACGGTAACCGCGGCATAAGGATAGCCCCCGTCTGCTCCGTCGGTGAAAGTGTGAAGCACGCTGAATGTTTGTGCCTGCGCCGATCGCACCGCAACCATTGGCAGTGCAAAAAACAGCGTCAGTGCGAAGGCCATTCGCCGCAGGCTGCTACGTAAAATTGATGTGCAATGCTTTCGCGGGTTCGTCATGGCTGGTGTCCTCACAGATGCGACCGTTGACGTTTGCCGTTTGGGCGGGAGAATGTTACACGCGATTGCTGGCGAATCCCAGCGGAAAAGGATTGCTGCTGCAATCAGGCGTTAAGCGTAAGCTACGTTCCCCCAGCGGTCAATGAGTGATAAGCGGATGTTACGCCAGTAACGCTCGTTATCACCTTGCGCACTATACCAATGACCCTGCAATCCCGAACCAAAGAAACATCGAAATGCAGCTGGCTAGCACTAGGCAGACGCGAGCATTGCGCACTGAGAACACCGCTGTCACCAGAGCCAATAGAGCGAAGCCCAGCCCCGACCCAACCCAAGGAGCGGCAGCGTCAACCCGGTCGAAATACGAAAGGTGCTGAAAGCGGTCAGATAGGACTGGCAGATAGAAAAAGAGCGCCATCGACGCGAGCACTAGGCCCGATGCAGCGATCGAGAGCCAACGCCGCAGGCCCCGCTGTTCGGCTCGCAAAACAAAGGCTAAGCCGCCTAAAGCTCCCAGCACAGGCAGAACTGCCAAAAGGATGACGATGCTCGCCATGCGCAGAATCTAACATCACTCCTACGGTCTAAGGAGACGTTCTTGGGGATAATTGGCGAAAACGCATTATAAAAGGGCGCCCCTCGATAGTAGGTTGTGAGTGTGTGGCTCATCGCCTACGAAAGGAGCACCCTGGTGACTAGCGAAAAGTATATTGGACTCGACGTACATCAAGCTACCATTTCCGCGGCCGTGATGGATGCTAGCGGCAAGCTGGTAATGGAATTCGTCCTGGAAACGAAAGCAGCG
>JASHXK010000063.1 GCA_030043575.1 Terriglobales bacterium | reverse complement strand
AGCCCCCAACGTGCGTCACGGCTGCGCACCTCCGCGCCTTCGTTGGTAAAATCCATGGCCAGCTGATGCTCCGGATTCTCTGCGTGAGAATTGTCGCCACGAGCATGAACCCAGTAGCTCGAATCATCCCTCCCCAAGGCAGCCGAGATGGGACCGTGCGCGTCCACTGGCAGACTCGTCAAGCCCTTTGCGGAGGCTTGGTGGTCGGCGGGATTCGATGCCTTCAGCGTTGCCTGAGCGCTGGCAGGTTTCGCTGTACAGAAGGCCAGCAACGCGAGGAAAAATAAAGTAACAAACGGCAGACGATTGGCGCGAACCATACTTGCTCCTGTTGCCAGACAACAGTGGCAGCGATAGCTTCAAATGCTACTGACTTACCGCGAATTCCGCATAGGTGGGAGCTTGCCGATGCGAAATGTCAACGCATCATCGCATAAGCATGTTAGGTTTACAATTCAATTCTGGGTGGACCGGCAATTCGACGGCGGCCAACCCTGCAACTTTGGTCGTAGCGTTGTAATTTTCCGTTGATACCTCAACTACGCCCATATCACATAGCCATGTTTCGTCAGTGGGAGGACAGTGGTATTGCGACCAGTACAGTTATTTCGGGACCCTAATACAATCAACAGGTGATCGGGCCTTCCCTACGTGGACACCTACTTCGGTCCGTGTCTTTTTCCTGGCCCCGGTTGGCGCTTTCCGATAATCATCGTCCAATCCTGCAGAAGAGGAGATCGAGTGAGCACGCACAGAACTTCGCGTGGAGCGGTGATCACTGCGCTCTTCCTCGCTGTGCTCGTAGCCGGTCTGCCTGCTTTTCCTGACGCCACCCCGCAGAGCAGCCCGGAACTGGCCAGGCCCGCGATCTATGTCGTCGGCGACTACCTCCACATCAACGCCAACGGTCCGCGCCCGCTGCTGCAGGCCATCAACAGCTTGCAGCAGATGTATGGCTGGGCGATCGACTATGAGGAGCCGCAATATATCAATGCATCTTTTGAGTCAGCGCCGCGGCAATTTCCGCCGCATCGTTTGCGCTCCATGGCGCAAACCGGCAACCATGCCGGCGGCGGCTTCAGTCTGCAATTCAATATCGCCGAGTATGGCAATGCTCCGCCCGACCAGACAAAGCTGCTGACGGCAGTTGTGAATGCCTATAACGAAAGCAATGGCGCGGCGGAATTTAAGCTTCTGAACGAAGCCGGCAGCAGGTTCACGATCGTGGGTGCGGGAGTGAGAGATACAAACGGCGAGCTTGTCATTCAGCCGGCTGTGCTCGACCAGCTCATTACGATTCCCAAATCGCAGCGTAGCGTCGCCGAAACTATTTCGCTGATCTGCAACCGGGTGAGTATGCAGAGCAAAGTTACGATCTCCATCCACCTCGATCCGGCTCTCTCACCGTCAACCGCTGCGGCAATCGGTGGCCAGAGCATGCCGGCGAGAGAGATGCTGTCAGAAGCTGTAACCGCTCTCGGCAGCAAGGCTCATTGGCGATTGCTTTATGAAGATCACAGTAGGACCTACACCTTGAACATCAGCCAGCTTTCGCCGTGACGAGGGTACCAGGCCGCTGAAGTCGTCGATCAAACTAGCGCTGTGGCGGCTGCGTTACCGCTGATCCTGGTCCGGAGGCCGGTATCCGCTGCAACTCCTCCAGGCTGCTCTCGACTCTTTCCATCTCCGAAGCGTAGGCCCGGTTCTCCTGCACCAGCTTCTGCAAAATGTCGTAGGACTCCAGGTAGTAGGCGCGTGATTCCTGCAGCCGGCCCTCGATTCTCGTCACCCTCCCAAGATCGCTCAGGGTCATCGCCAGGTCGGGAAGGTACACGGCTGCATTCTGCTTCACCAGTTGCCGGTCGATCTTCAAGGCTTCTTCATAGTTCAGGCGCGCGTCGTCCATGCGGTCTTGCATAACGTCGAGCAAGGCGTAATTACTGAGCGTCATGGCTAGTTGCGGCAAGTACACCGCCGGACTCTGTGCTGCCAGCTGCCGATTGATCTTTAATGCCTCGTCGTAGTGCGCGCGTGCTTCCTCGAACCGCTTCTCGGCCGCGTCCGCCATCCCGTATTCATTCAGCACCATGGCGATGTTGGGCAGATATTTCGGCGGATTCTCTGTCACCAGCTGGCGATTGATCTGCAACGACTCTTCATAGTTTTTTCGTGCTTCCTCAAGCCGGTTCTGCTGTTGATCGACCGATCCGAGGTTGTTCAGCGTCGCTGCCAGGTACGGCAGGTAAACGTCCGGATTCTGCGGCGTCAGCCGCCGGTAAATCTTCAGCGCCTCCCCATCATGCTCGCGCGCCTCGTCCAGCCGGTTCTGCAGGCGATCCAGATTCGCCAGATTGTTCAACGTGCCGGCGTTGTCCCACAGCGAGCCCTCCGTCTGCTGCGACTGCTGTAGCTCCAGTGCGCGCTCGAAGTGCCGCCGGGCTTCGTCAACGCGCGCCGGTTCGGAGGGAAAATTCTCCAGGTCCTGAGGCGTTAATGCCGCCGCTGGATTGAGCAGCGCCATGGCAACAGCATTGTGCGCAAACGGCGTCTCCCTCAGCTCCAGCATGTGTGAATTCAGGCGATAGTCGCTGTCCCAATAACCAATCTGGTGGATCGTGGCGGCGCTCAGCGCTGCCACAATGCACACGGCGGGAACTGCGCACCAGGCTGTGCTCAGATGTTTGGCCTGCGCCACATCGGCCGCACCCCAAGCGATCATCACGAATATGCCGATCAGCGAAATATACGCGTAGCGGTCGGCCATGGCGTACCCGCCCACCTGCACCAGGCCGAGCACTGGAACCAGCGTGCCCAGAAACCAGAACCATCCCACCGGCAGATAGCGCTTGTGGCGGAGGAGAACGACAGCCACGGTGGTCGCGATCAGAACCGCCGAAGACAGAAGCCATTGCCACGCCGGCGGTGCCGCGGCCGAATGCGGATAGAATCCCAGTTCCGCCGGCCAGACCGTCTTCCATAGATAAAGACCGTAGGCTACCAACGCATTCCCGATGCGATTGCCCAACGAATAGTCCGCGAAGCTTTGCACCACCGCGTGCTGCGCCTTTAGCGTCATCCATGAGCTAGCCGCCGACAACGCCAGCAGCGGTAGTTTCTCCAACAGCAACCATATGAATCGCTTTTCGCTCCTCGCCCACCGCCCTTCGCCCGGGTGACTCCCACTTGCTTTCTGGCGAAAAGTGAATGGCGAGTGGGGAAGAGCGAGGCTTTCCAGCGGCCAGTAATCCAGCAGCAATAAAACGAAAGGCAGGGTTACGAGCATGGGCTTGGCCATCAAACCTGCCGCAAAGAGTGCGCTCATGAGCAGATAGCGTCGCCAGCCCGGCTTCTGCGCATACCACGTGTAAGCCGCGATAGTCGCGAGAAAGAAGAACGTGCTGAGAACATTCTTCCTTTCCGCAATCCAAGCCACCGATTCAACGTTGATCGGGTGCAACCCAAACAGCGCCGCGACAAACAGGCTCGGCCCGACGCGCTTGGTCATCCAGTAGAGGAGCAAGAATAGCAAGCTGGTGTTCACAGCGTGGATCAACACCCCGCTCAGGTGATGCCCCAGCGGGTTCAGCCCATAGAATTTGTAATCCAGCGCGTGCGAAAGCCAGGTCAAGGGATGCCAGTTGGCCGCGTACATCGAGGTAAACGCCCAGCGCACCGTCTCCCATCCCAAGCGATGAATCTGCGGGTTGGCGGTGACATATTCGCGATCATCTAGGACCAGAAACGCGTGGCCCAGCACGGGCGCGTAGATGGCGAACGTCAGGCCTGCGAGTCCGGCGCTGAGCAGCCATGGGAGTCTGTTCCCAGTGAGGAGCGAGGGTCGCGGCTCTGCCGCCACTCGCTTTGCCGGCCTGCGAACCGTGGCGCGCGTCTTGGTAGCTGCTTTGCGGACGGTTTTGGTTCGACTCATTGCGTTAGGCGATTGTACACAGGTCGACCGAACGCAGAACCCCACGTTTTGGCTGGACGCCAATCCTCTGGAGGTGCCGGTTTCATGAATGCTAATGCGCGTGAAGATCGCTTGCCACTCGCCTCAGTAAAGAGAATCGCCTTACGACGAAAGTTGTATTTGACTACAGGGGATTTCGAGAGTACTGTATGTTGCCGTTGCTTCACACAGACGGGTGCACGACGATAAGCGTGGCCAGCAACCGGGAATAGGAGACAGCGTTGACTGTTCTTCTGTGTAGGCCGGTTTCCGCGCTGATTCCTGATGGCCATTTGATACGCGTCACGGTTTAGTTTGCACGCGCAGCAATCAGCGGTATACATTGCGCGAACCCCCTGGACAGCGCCACTTCGTTTTTCCGCTGTCCGACACCTGTTGGACTGTTGTCTGCGGAATCTTCGGGCCGCTACACCTTATCCGTGGCTGCAATTCCCCTGGGATCCAAATCCTACACTTGAAAGCTCACACCTCGTGAACGAGGTGCGGAAGGTGGAGTTTATATGACAAGGAAATCCGTTGCCCTGTGGTGCGCTCTCGTGTTGACATTTATCACAGCGGCCAGTCTGGTTTCGTACGCTGCCAGTG
>JASHXK010000561.1 GCA_030043575.1 Terriglobales bacterium | reverse complement strand
CGCAAGCTGCGCAACCACGGCTCGATCAAGCGCTCCGTACATAGCATGGGCTACAACAGCCGGCTGGACGATCTGCACGCGGCCGTTCTGAGCGTGAAGCTGAAGCAACTTGACAAGTGGAACGACTTGCGCCGCGGATTCGCTAAGCAATACGACGAAGGCTTGACGAGCACATCGCTCAAACTGCCGACGGCGCTGCCCGGATACCGGCACGTCTATCACCTCTACGTGGTCGAAACTGAACACCGCGATAACCTCCAGGCGTACCTGCTGGAACGCGGAATTACAGCCCTCACGCACTATCCAATCGCCATTCATCAGCAGGAAGGATTCCCGTGGGGTCACAAGGCTCGCATCTCGGGCTCGCTCAAGAACTCGGAAGCGTCGGCCGCCCGGGTGCTCTCGATGCCTATGTATCCCGAACTGACCGGCGGAGAAGTCCGTGCTGTAATCGAAGCAACCATTGCCTGGGACAAAACGCAGCGGGCGATGGGCGCAGCGGCAAGCTAAACTTAGGGAATAGGGAGTAGGGAGTAGGGAGTAGGCGGTGTGCAGTCGGCAGTAGGCGGCGGTGGGTGGCTGAGCCCAAGCCAGTCCCTACTCCCTATTCGCTACTCCCTACTCCCCAAGTGAGCCACTCATGAACCCAGCTCAATACACCGTCGTGGTGGCCGGTATGGGCAAACGCGGCACGCACCATGCCGAGGCTTTCCAGAAGAACGGACGCTTCAAACTCGTGGGCCTGTGCGACATCGACGCCACCCGGCTTGAAGCAGCCGCGAAGAAGTTTGGCGTCAGTGAAACGAGCGCCGATGCCGCCGCGCTCGCCAGGAAGACGCACCCGGACGTTTTCTGTTTTTGCACGCTGCCCGATCTGCGCCTGCCCCTGATTCGCGCCGGCGTCGAAGCGGGCGCGAAGCTCATCGCCTATGAGAAACCCACTGCTCTCTCGACCAACGAAGCGCTGGAGATGATGCAACTCACGCGGGCGGCGGGTGTAAAGACGGTCGTAAGTCACCAGCACCGCTACGGCGAGCACTACAAGAAGGTGAAGGAGATCATCGCCAGCGGCGCCATCGGCCGGGTGCACACCGTCTACGGCACCGCGACTGGGTGGATGATGCACATGTTCACGCACCTGATCGACTACACGCGCTGGTACAACGACTACGCCGAGGCTGAATGGGTGGTGGGCCAGGCGCACGGCAAGTCCAAGTTCAGCGATAATCACCCGTCGCCCGACTACATCGCCGGGCTGATTCAATATTCGAACGGTGTGCGTGGCATCGTGGAGAGCGGCGAGGGTGCACCCGACGTCCCCGAGGTCGATTATTGGTGGCGCAAGTGCCGCATCGGTGCGCAAGGCACCGAAGGCTTTGCCGAAGTGCTCACCGGCGGCGGCTGGCGCGCCATCACGTGCGATGGCGTGGCGTCAGGCCCCGGCTCCATGGACTACGAGCACGACATGGGTCCGTATGTGCGAGAAATGGCCGACTGGCTCGACGACGACAAGAAAATTCACCCGTGCAACGGCGAGAGCGCTTACAAGGATCTCGAAACTGCGATGGCCATCTGCCGGTCCGTGGTCCAGCGCGGCAAAGTAAAACTACCGCTCGGCCCCGGCGAGCCGGAACTGGAAGCGCTGAAGAGAGTGCTGCCGGACTAGGGTGTAGCCGTCCTCCTGTTTCGTATCTAATTTCGTGCGGATTTAACGGCACGCTGCGAATGCCGAGCCTGGGTGAATCAGACATTGGCAAGAATTCCGCGCGGCATGGCGATCGGCGCCACTGGCAACGAACAATTTGCATACGATGCCGCGCGTATTACTCCCGTTACAGCAGGTACATAGGCGGGTATCATGAAGCGATCAAAACTAGCCACACTCCTCGCGAGCGCCTTGCTCAGCCTATCAAGATTCGCCGGCGCGCAGGCCACGGCAGCAGCCGGTGCGCCGGCGCTGCCCTCAGAGGCTGACGTGAAGCAAGTCCTGGTTCATGCCGTCGACACCGAAAAGCGCACGGTCGGCATCGTTGTCGGATTGATTGATCCGCAGGGCTCGCGCATTGTCAGTTATGGCGAGCTCGATCCGAAGATGCCCAGCGCTCCCGGACCCGACACCGTCTACGAAATTGGCTCGATCTCCAAGGTTTTCACGTCCCTGCTGCTCGCCGACATGGTGAAGCGGGGCGAAGTGGCCCTCGACGATCCCGTGGCGAAGTATGTGCCGAAATCGGTGAAAATGCCGAGCCGGAACGGCAAGGAGATCTCCCTGGTGGATCTGGCCACGCACACGTCCGGTCTGCCGCGCCTTCCCTCGAACCTGAATCCCAAGAATCCCGACAATCCCTACGCCGATTACACGGTCGAAGACCTGTACGCTTTTCTCTCAAGCTATCAGCTCACGCGCGATCCTGGATCGCAGTATGAGTACTCAAACCTCGGCGGCGGCCTGCTCGGGCATGTTTTGGCGCTGCGCGCGGGCAAGGACTACGAAACACTGCTCCGCGAGCGCGTGCTCGCTCCGCTGCACATGGATAGCACGGGTATCCATCTGACCACGGACGAACGCGCTCGTCTTGCCCCAGGCCACACCGAGTCGCTCGAACCGGCGGCAAACTGGGATCTGCCGACGTTGGCCGGAGCCGGCGCTCTGCGCTCGACCGCCCACGACATGCTGCTGTTTCTCTCTGCCAATCTCGGATTCACCCAGACGCCACTCGCCGCCGCGATGGAATTCCAGCGCACTGCGGTGCGGCGGCCAACCGGAGTGCCCAACCTCGAGATAGCGCTCGCCTGGCACATCCTGGAACACAACGGGAATGAGATCGTGTGGCACAACGGCGGCACCGGTGGATATCGGAGCTGGATGGGATTCGATCTTAAGAAGCGAATCGGCGTCGTGGTGCTCTCGAACTCCGCCAACGGGGTGGACGACATCGGTCAGCACCTCGTCGACAGTGGCCTCCCTCTGGTGCCCTACGAGGCGCCCAAGCAGCGGACCGCCATCAGCGTCGATCCCAAAGTGCTCGACGGCTATGTCGGAAGGTACCAACTGACGGCCCAGTTCATGATCACGGTCACTCGCGAGCAGGGCTCGGTGTACGTACAAGCCACCGGCCAGCCGAAGTTCGAAATCTTTGCGGAATCGCCCACGGAGTTCTTCCTCAAAGTCGTGAACGCGCAGATCACCTTCGTAACCGGGTCTGACGGACGCGCCACGGAGATGATTCTGCACCAGGGCGGCGCGAACCAGCACTTGAGAAAGATCGAGTGAGCAGATTGCTGAGATCGAACGTCTTTCCGCCCCGGCACAGAGCCTCATCCTTTCAGA
>JASHXK010000560.1 GCA_030043575.1 Terriglobales bacterium | reverse complement strand
TCCCGTAGGGACGGCAGGCCGAACTACTAAGAAACTCCGTTTTCGGAGGACAAGTGTCGGGGCACGACTTCAGTCGTGCCGGAAAAAACATCAATTCGGCACGGGCTTTAGCCCCTGCGATTTCGAATACAGGGCTGAAGCTAAGGATTCTTGCGAGTTCTCGGCACGACAGAACTGGCCGCCTAAAGCTGGCTCGGATCAAAAGTAAACGCCTTATCGGCACCGCGGAAGTATGTGCGTGAGAACCCTGTCGCCGCTACGCGGCTCGGAGTCTCTTTACCACTGCACCCAGCGCTAAAGCGCTGGGCTATCATCTTCCGCGCCTACGGCGCTCCATTTGTCGGCCAGAAATCATCCTTCTGTTCCACCAAGATCTTGCAAAGCGAGTTCTCAGGCAGACACTGAAGTCGTGCCCTGACACAAAGCAGTTGCGCATTAGCTCGAATGACCTTGCCGCTGGAGCAAATCCCGCAGGTACGTAACCTTCTTCCACACGTATCCGGCGTAGATGACATTCAACCGCCAGCACAGCGGGCCGTGAAAAATCCCTCCGCGCACAACCTGGCGATAGAAGAACGTCCAGGTAGGATTCAGGATCACGTTCAGCCGGCTGCGGCGCCACGCAGTGTTCTCGTGCTCAAGGTACTGCTGGGCGCTGAGGCGCGCGTACTGGTCCATCGTCTGAGCAAACTGATCGACGTCGCGATAGGCGTAGTGGAGCATGTCGTTCTTCAGCTGCCGGACACCGCCTTCGACTTTGATCGACTCGTGGATGATGCGCGGCTGAAATCGGCCTTTGCTCTTTCGAATCAGGCGTAGCTGCGCATCGGGATAGAAGCCGCCGCCGCGGACGGGCATTTCGCCGATGTATAAAACGCGAGGAATCTTGAAGCCGGAGATTCCGTCCGGTACGCCGCGCTGCATGAGGTCGCAAATCTCCGCGATCAGCGGCGGGGTGAGCACTTCGTCGGCGTCGAGGCTGAGAATCCATTCGCCGGTCGCGAGGTCGATAGCCTTGTTTTTCTGCTCGGCATAACCCAGCCACTCCTGATGACAGAAGCGCACGCCGAAGCCTTTGGCGATCTCGGCGGTGCGGTCGGTCGAGCCGCTGTCGAGGAAGATGATCTCGTCGGCGAGTTCGACGACTGCCGTGAGCACGCGAGCGATCGTCCGCTCCTCATTCTGCGCGACGATGGTTACAGACAGCGGCGGGCCGCCGGTTTTGGTGGGCATGGGGTGCTGCGCAGTGTTTGGTCCATGAGGCTGCGAGAACAGTTCCAATGTAAAAGACACCCACTCGGAAGGTCACGGCTTCACAGGCTGCTAAAAAACTCCGGGTTTCGAGGGCTTTGTGTCAGGGCACGACTTTAGTCGTGCCGATAAGCCGGTTATTCTCGATCCGGAGTCGGCTTCAGCCGACGGTACAGAACTGACCCGAAGAGTTTTTCACAGCCGTGCCGGTAAGATCGACCACGATGGCCTTTAGGCCCCGAGGGACAGCCCCCCAGCGGCTAAAGCCGACTGATAAGACCTCTAGCCGGCACGTCAGAAGGCGTGCCCCTTCAAAACTGAGTACACCGCGTGCTAATCCGCTAACTCTTCCGCCCGACCAGCCCCTTCACGAACGAGCTGACCTCATGCCGGAAGCGCTCCTTGCGCAGGTAGCGGTCGCTCTTCACCCAGTTCATCTGCAGGCTCATGCGTTTGCCCTCGAACGGTTTGTGCGCGTGCCACGAACAGTCGCTGCGTTTGAAAATGATGAGGCTGCCCATGGTCGGCGGAACTTCGGCAACGTAGTCTTCGAGATTTTTCGAGCGCAGCAGGCGCAGCCGGCCGCCGCTGCTCTCCCAATCGGGGTTGAGATACAGCAGCACGGTGATGACTTTGTCCTTCGAGTCAGTATGAATGCCGCCGTCCGAGTCGTCGCACTGGCCGCGCACGGTCAGCATCGTCGGGTACTGATTCAGGTCCATCGAGAACTTTTTGCTAACGGCTGCGGCAAAATCCGGGCCCAGCAATTCGCTCGTCAGCTGCTTAAATGCCGGACCGTAGCTCAGTCGAGACAGCGGAAAGCTTCCGGCCTTCTCGATGGGCGGAAAATCATTGACGATGGCAGGCTTGCTGTCGGCGTCGAGAAAGTCGTCGACAAGCAGATATTCGTACGGCTCGGTGTGAAATTCGGCCGCCGCGAGTTTGGACAGATTCAACATAAACGGATTCGTGCCGGCGTTGCTTTGTAACAGGGCACGTCTTTTAGACGTGCCGTCTTCGCATAAAAGCCCGGGCCATTTAGCCCCTGAGCATTTTCTGGCAGGGGCTAAAGCCCCGTCTTCCCTAATTTCTCTTCGGCACGACTGAAGTCGTGCCCTGACACAAAGCTTAATCATCCTCGCGCGATTGCCGGCGAGCATTACAAAGCTAGCTACTCACCGCACCACGGCCGCGCCCTTGCTCTGAAACGCAATCCCGGCTTCCGCCAGCCCGTCGAGCAGCGCCTGGAAAACTTCTTCCGGACGCACTCGCTTCATGCACTCATCCGTGCCCAGCGGACAAACGCGCTTGTGACACGGCTGGCACGCCAACTCGCCTTCGGTCGAGAACAGCTTGATGTGCGGGCTGCCGACTGGCGGCGTGCGGCGGTAA
>JASHXK010000062.1 GCA_030043575.1 Terriglobales bacterium | reverse complement strand
CGGAGCTACACGCGTGGGATGTGACGGCAGCCTTACTTCTACTTCTTGCGATCACTGCCTTTGTCCTCTGTCGGCGAGATGAAGGTTTTCTCGTGGTCGGCTGGTTCTGGTTTTTGGGAACGCTGGTGCCTATGATCGGCATCGTCCAGGTCGGCGAGCAGGCTATGGCCGATCGTTACGCTTACCTCAGCTTCATCGGGCTTTTCATCATGGTCGGCTGGGGCGTCTCAGAATTGGCTGATCGACGTCATCTCGCGCCAGTGACCTTGGCCGCTCCCAGTGCCGCCGTGTTGCTGATCCTCGCGATGCTGACCTATCGCCAGCTCAGCTACTGGTCGGACAACGTTACGCTGTGGACGCGTATGCTGGCCATCTCCAGCGGTAGCTACGAAGTCGAAGAGAATCTCGGCGTCGCTCTGCTCGACAACGGACAGCAGGCGGCAGCAATGGAGCACTTCGAGCAGGTGGTCGCACTGGTTCCGTCTTCCGGAGCGATCGGGCGCGAACTCGCCGGATACGCCGCCGTCGCTCATCTCTATCTCGGCGCCTACTACCAGCATCACGGACAGCCGGCCGTCGCCATCGCGCATTACCAGCAGGTCTTGAGCCTGGTGCAGGACTTTACCTCGCAGAATGTCTACGCCAAAGTTCCGCCCGTCCTGATTCGAATGAAGGCTGTCGCACTGGGCAACATGGGCGATACCTACTATGGGTTGCGCAATCTTCCCGAAGCCAAGGCTAGCTACGAAGCTGCGTTGCAACTCGATCCGCGAAACACGCAGAAATGGATTGGACTGGGAATCGTGGCGCAGAAGTCTGGAGATCTGGTCTCCGCCGCGGATGCTTTCTCGCACGCTACGCAGCTCCAACCTTCCGATGTCACATTTCTCTTACTGGCGCAGGCCCTGGAACGGAGCGGCCAGAGCCAGCAAGCGCAGGCCGCACGAGAACAGGCGACCCTCCGATCGCAGAACTTAGCAGCCGCCCAGCAAACTGTCGAACGATTAATTTCGCAGTAAGTCATCGCCTGACTTCGGCAAACCACAACGGCACTTTGTGGAAGTTCAATCGCGATGGGGGACAGGTTCCGCGAAGGCGTGCGTCTGGTTACTGATTCGTCCGTCCGTGCGGACTCATTGTTGAAGCCGCTTGGCTGTCTGCAGGCATTCCTGGGCTTTCTGATTTTCTCCAAGCCGGAAATATGCTTTGGCCATCCCAATCCAGGCATTGACCACTCGATCGGTTTTCGTTCCCTTTTCCTTTACCACCAGCTGATAAAACCCGATGGCCTCGTGGAAGCGGCCTCGCTTCAGCTCATAAATTGCGAGTCCCATATTTGCGGTGGTATCTGTCGGCGCAATCGCCAGGACGTTGTAGAAGTGCGGTACGGCTTCTTCTACTCTGCCGCCGACAGCCAGGGCTGTACCCAATTCGCCTTCAGCAATCCAGTTTCGCGTAGTGATCTCCAAGGCATGACGCCATAGCCCTTCCTCAGTTTGCCAATAGTCAAGTTGCCGGCGGGCCGCAACGGCCAAAGTCAGTATTGCCGCGATGCCGGCAATTCCCATTGCGTACCGCGGCAAATGCAAAAACTCTGCAAGCTCCGGCATTCCCCAGCAAACGATGATGAACAGGCCTATGAACGACACGTACGCATAACGGTCGGCCATTGCCTGCATGCCAACCTGCACGATACCCAACATGGGAACCAACGTACCGATAAACCAGAACCATCCCACCGGCAGATAACGGTGGCGTCGCCCTGCGATGACGAACGCAGTTATGAGCAACAGGACCGCGCCCGATAGCGAGACCTTCCACCAATTCAGCGAATCTCCGGGATGCGGATAGAAAAGAGTGAGACGTGCAGGCCAGATGGCCTTCCAGAGATAAAGTCCATAGGAGAAAATGCCATTGCCGGCCCGCACGCGGCGTGGGAACCACGAGCGCGCGGCGTGCTGAACGTTGAGCGTGATGGCCGCACTGACAGCGGCGATGGCAAAGAGGGGGATCTTCTCGATTACTAAATAGCGCAAGCTTCGTCCGGGAATTTCACCAGCCTCCGGAGCAACGCTGTGGCGATCGCGCCCTTCTGGAAACATACGTTGTAACGGCCAGTAGTCCCACAGCAGAAGTACGCAGGGAAGCGTAATGATCTGGGGTTTCGCCATCAGGCCTAAAGCAAACAATGCTGCTACGACAGCGTACCGTCCCACGCGCGGCCCGCTGGCATACCGGCGGTAAGCTCCCAGCGCGAGGAGAAAAAACATCATGCTGAGGACGTTCTTACGCTCCGCAATCCATGCCACCGATTCGACGTTGATGGGATGCAACGCGAACAACACAGCTACCATGAAACTGCGTACTGGAAATCCCGTTGCGCGTAACAATACCCAGAACAACAAAACCGCATCCAGTACATGGAGAATGACGTTCACGTCGTGAGGACCTGCGGGCTTGTCTCCAAACAACTGCCAGTCCAAGGCGTGACTCAACCACGTCAACGGGTGCCAGTTTTGAGCGTGAGAGGTGGTTAGTGCCCACTTCAATGTGGCCCAACTCAAGCCGGACTGCACCTGCCGGTTCTGATAAACGTAGTCTCCATCGTCATAATTGACGAATGGATGATGGTGGACGGGACAATAAAGGGCTATCGTCGCGATAGCCAGAATCAGGCTGAGCACAGCCGGGCGCTTCACCAGGTTCGCCAGCGGGCTGGCCTTCGGCTGGGTCACGGCCGCGGGCTTGAGATTCACTTCCACGGAAGTCATGCGGCGCTTGTCGTACTCGCGATTATAAGTGACCTCACTGTGGGGAGGCGTGCGCCTTCACTGTCATGAAACAGCGCCGGTTGCAAGGCTGCTGGGGCAGACGATTCTCTAGTGTTCGCCCGCGACAAAAAACCCGGGACGAGCTCTGCGCCAGCATCGTCCCGGGGTGAGCGACTACGTGCGCGGGATCGTAGTCCCGGCGCGCACCAAGCTAGCCTTTGACGTTAGCTCCGTGCATTTTCGCGCGCTCAATCAACATCTGCACCTGATCCTTCTGCGGGTAATCGGGGTTGGTCTGAAGCAGCTTCTCCCAGGCCACCACGGCTGCCTTTGGATCCTTTTTGCCTTGCCACATTACGATCCCGAGGTTGAACAGCGTTCCCGGATGATTGGGCCGAATCGCCAGAGCCTTCTGGAAGTTCGCAACCGCCTTATCGGGATCACCGGTGTACCAGTAGGCGGTTCCGAGATCCGTGCGCACATCCGGGTTATTGGGTTGAACAGCGAGGGCCTTTTCGTAGTACTCGATAGCTTGCGGATACGCCTGCCCGTCGTAATACAAGTTCCCAATCTTGGTCAGCGTATCGAAGTCGTTCGCATTGGTCTTGAGTTGAGCCAGCAGCGGCTCGGCTGCTTTTGCCAACATCTCGGGCGAGGTTCCCTGCTGTTGTTGGGGAGCTCCGATTCCCGGGAGCTGTGCCGCTCCCATGGGAGCGTTAGTGGTTGTACTTGGCGGCGCAGCTTCCGCACTTTCCGTAGTTGTAGAAACGGACGCCGACCCGCGAGCGAAATATCCGACCGCGATTCCGATCGCCAACGTGATTACCGCCAGCGTATAGGCTTGCACCGTGGTGAAGCCGGGGTTCGTGTTGCTGTTCTTGTTTTGCGCAGAGGAAGACATCAGTTGCTCCTTATTTATTTCCCAGCTAATTGCTGGTCACTAATTGCTCAGTCTTGGCGCCGGCGGCAGCCGTTATCGGCTGTTCGAGGTGAAACAGGCGCCCGACCGCTGCGGTCAACACATCCTGCTCCTGCCTCTCTGGAAGTCCCTTCAATTCACGCGCCAGGGAACCGGCTATCCGTTGGGTTATATGGCTCGTTAACGCTGTCAATGCCTGGTCCTGATCTTCCGTGAATGGGCCAAACTCCTTGCGCAGGACTTCCAATTCCTGCCGGCAAAGTTCATCGAGGTGCTGGCGCAGGGCGACGATAGTGGGCACAACCCGCTCCGCCATCAGTTTGCGACGGAAGCCCTGCACCTCCGCTTGCACAATCTTGTCTGCCGCTTCGGCAGCCGCCTGTCGTCCGCTGGCGTTACGCGCCACTACCTGTTCGAGCTGATCCATGTCGAAGAGGTGAATTCCTTCCACTCCCCGCACCGCAGGATCGATGTCACGCGGCACTGCGATGTCGATCATCACCATCGGCTTGTGCTTCCGCTCCTTCGCGATGCTCTCAGCTTCCTGGCGGCTCAGAATGAAGTGCGGACACGAGGTCGAACTGACGACGATGTCTGCCTTCTTCAAATACTGGAATCTGTCGTCAAACGAAACCGGAGTCGCGCCCAACTTCGCGGCCAACTCTTCTCCGCGAGCAGCGGTGCGATTCATCACCTTCACGTTGCTCGCACCTGCCTTCATCAGGTAGTGCGCGGCCAGCTCGCTCATTTTGCCAGCGCCGATCAACAGCACTTCGCGGCCGGTGAGCTCTCCCAGGACATCGCGCGAAAGCTGAACTGATGCGTAAGGAACCGACACTGCCGACGATCCAATCGCCGTCTCTGTCCGAACTCGCTTGGAAACGGTCATCGCCTTCTGCATCACGGCATCGAGGAAGCGGCCGGTCGTTCCTGTCTGTTGTGCCAGCGCCCAGGCATCTTTCACCTGGCCTGTAATCTCGGGCTCACCGAGGACCATGGAGTCCAGACTGGAAGTCACACGAAAGATGTGGGTCAACGCGACGTCATCCATCAAGCGATAGAAATGCGACCACTCCGACAGCTTGAGTTGAAATTCTTGGGTAAGGAACCTGAGGACAGAGTTGGCTGCCGTAGGAACGTCGCTGGCCCAGATAATGAACTCGGTGCGATTGCAGGTCGCCAGGACGATGATCTCCTCGATTCCTTCGGAGCGCACCAGCTGCAGCAGAGCATCGCTGCGGCGGGCTGGGCTGATCCAGAAACGCTCGCGAACCGCGACCGATGAGGTTCGAAAGTTGAGTCCGATTACAGCTAGCGTCGGTTCCACGGGGCGTCTCCTGCCAAGCAATCTGTGAGTGGTAAAGGCACCGCAAATGCCAAACCGGCAGGAGAGATGGCAAAGCGGTTAAATCCCATAATGCTATTGGGTTAGCGTCGCACGGCTGCGCGGGGCCTGTCGCCATCGACTGGCACTCAGCGGCATATCACCCTGCCGCAGAGGTTTTTCGCACGCGCTCGGACGAGGACAAGCGCCGGACGCAGATGCAATTTCAGCTTTGATCGTTTCTGCCCCTGAAGTTGTATGGCGAACGTCCGTTCGTGGGAGTACATTACTGTTGCCGAAAATTGCGGCGCATGAGTGCATTTCCCAAAAGGTCTGCTGAAGGAGAAGGAAACGAATGAGAACCAGCTGGTTACAACGTATTGCCCTGTTCAGCTTGATACTCGCATTAGCCTTGCCTCCGCTGGCAGCAGCGCAGTCGGCAGCCGACACCTACAAGGCAAAATGTGCCGCGTGTCATGGTGCCGATGGAAGCAAGAGCATGATGGGAGCCAAGCCGCTCAATGGCCCTGACGTGCAAGGCATGTCCGACGCCGATCTCAACGCTGCTATCACCGATGGCAAAGGCAAGATGCCGGCTTATAAGGGCAAGCTTACCGACGCTCAGATCAAAGACCTTGTAGCCTATATCCGCACGCTGAAGAAGTAGTTCGAACCTTTTCGTCTTCCATACAGGCGATCCGTTATGGACCGCCTTTTTCTTGCGCCCGTTCCTCCCATGCGCCCTGCAGCGTTCCCGCCGGCAGAGTTATACTCGCAATCGTTATGCAGGTGTGATGGAATGAGCTTCGTGGAGGCAGGATGAAGGACGAGAACGCGCCGAAACCCCATCAAAACTCAGGACTTACTCGACGCGATTTCATCAAGATTTCGGGAGTCGGAGTGGCCGTACCGCTCGCGCTTGGGCCAACCGTCGTCCACGCTGGCGGCGAAGATGTTGCGGTCCATGGGCCGGGTAAAGTTCCAATCGCGCTCAACGTCAACGGCAACGAGTTGACGGCAGACCTAGAGCCGCGTGTCACTTTGCTGGACGCCCTGCGGGATACGTTCAACCTCACTGGAGCCAAGCGCGTCTGCGATCGAGGCACCTGTGGCGCCTGCACCATCCTGCTGGAAGGCAAGCCGGTTTATGCCTGCATGGTGCTGGCGATCGATGCTCAGGGCAAGAAGATCACGACCATCGAAGGCCTCACCGATGGCGGCGCCCTCACGCCCGTCATGCAGGCCTTCGTCGACCACGATGCGCAGCAATGTGGTTTCTGCACGCCGGGTTTTATCGTCGCTACCACGCATTTTCTCCAGCAGCACCCTAAGGCCACCGAGGACGACATTCGTCGCGGCTTAAGCGGCAACTTCTGCCGCTGCGGCACTTATGACGGAATCCGTGCTGTAGCTCTCAGTAAAACGGCCTCGGCGAAGTCTACAAGCACGAGTGACACAGCGGTCCTTGAAGGCGGCTCCTTATGAGCGACTACGCCTGGCCCGATCCCGCAACTCGCCCCTTGCTCGGCAAGAGGATTTCGCGCGTCGATGGTCCCATCAAATCCTCCGGTCGCGCCAAGTACACCTACGACTACAATCCCGCCGGACTGCTCTCCGGAAAGATCCTCCGTTGTCCCTACGCTCATGCCCGCATCACCAGCATCGACACCTCTGTGGCCGAGAAGATGCCCGGCGTGAAGGCAGTCCAAGTAATCCAG
>JASHXK010000559.1 GCA_030043575.1 Terriglobales bacterium | reverse complement strand
GAAATACCGGCGACGAACATATGGTGGGCCCACACCACAAAGCCAAGCACGGCGATGGCGATTGACGCCAGGGCAACGAATTCATAGCCGAATACGCGCTTGCGCGAGAAGCAGGTAACCACCTCGCTGATGACGCCCATCCCGGGCAGGATCATGATGTAGACCGCGGGGTGGGAGTAGAACCAGAACAGATGCTGGAACAGGAGCGGATCGCCACCGAGCTGGGGATTGAAGACGCCGATGTTGAAGGCGCGCTCCAGCGCGACCAGCAGCAGGGTGATCGCGATGACCGGCGTGCCCAGCACCATAATCAGCGCGGCGGCATAATTCGACCAGCAGAATAGGGGCAGACGGCGCCAGGTCAGACCGGGTGCGCGCATGCGGTGAATCGTGACAATGAAATTCAGACCGGTGAGGATAGAGGAGAAGCCGGTGATGAAGATGCCGACCGCCGCGCCGATCACGTGAGTATTGGAATACGTCGTGCTGAAGGGCGTGTAGAAGGTCCAGCCGGTATCGACGCCGCCGGTGACCATCGCCGTCAGGGCAGTGATCGCACCCAGCATGTAGATGTACCAGCTCAGCAGGTTCACGCGCGGAAAGGCCAGATCCTTCGCGCCCACCATTAGCGGAATCACGAAATTGCCGATGACCGCCGGCACCGATGGGATCAGGAAGAAGAAGACCATGATGATGCCGTGCATGGTGAACAGCTTGTTGTAGGTATCCGCCGACACCAGGTCGCCTGTCGGGGTCAACAGATTCAGGCGGATCAGCATGGCGAAGAAGCCACCGATCCAGAACATGGCCGTAATCGAGACCAGATAAAGCATCGCGATACGTTTGTGGTCTGTCGTCAGCAGCCACGACTTGATGCCGTAGTTCGAATTGAGGTAATTCTCGCGTTCGACGGTTTGTACAGCGGTTGCCATGTCACACCTTCGGGTCCGAAAGCTTCTCTTCGCTACAATCTGCTTTGAAGGGGCACTCCTTAAGGCGTGCCGCTAAAAGCCAAATCAAGAAACCCGGCTTCAGCGCTGAGGCATGGATGCCCCAGGGCCTAAAGGCCGGCTTAATCACTCCTTGTTCGGCACGGCTGAAGCCGTGCCCTTTCAAAACCAGCACTCTGGTCAACAACTCCTATCCTCACTGTGCCCTCGCCGTCGCGGGAGCCTGCGGTTGCGACAGCGACTTGATGTAAGCCACCAGCGCCATCAGACCCTCTTCCGACACCTGTCCCTGGAAGCTGGGCATGATGGGTTTGAAACCGGCAACGATTTTCGCGCCGGGATTCAGGATCGATTCGCGAATATAGTTTTCGTCGGCCGTAACCGTCCGCCCATCGTCCAGCAGCACCGGCTTGCCGAATAGTCCGGCCAGATTCGGGCCGCGTCCCTGAGTGTCGGAGCGATGGCAGGTGGCGCAGCCCAGCTGTTGAAACAGTTGCTGGCCGTTGACCGACAACGAGCCTGCGGAGCCGCCGCCGCTATTCAGCCAGGCCTGAAAGGCCGTCGGTTCCATCACGATCACCTGCCCGATCATGCCCGAGTGCAGGGTGCCGCAGTATTGCGAACAGAACAGATGGTAGGTGCCAACCTTGGTGGTATGAAACCAGGTCTCGGTAAAACGGCCTGGGAGCACATCCTGCTTGATGCGAAATGCCGGCACAAAAAAGCTGTGAATCACGTCCTGCGAACTCATGATCATTCGCACGTCCGCGTCCACCGGAATGTGCAACTGGTTGATCTCACGCTGTCCGGTTTCGTGCTGGAACTTCCACATCCACTGCTTGCCGACGACATAAATTTCCATCGCGCCTTTGGGAGGACGCGCTTCCTGGAAGTAAATCAGCGAGCCCCAGGCGAAGAAGATCATGCAAATACCAAGTGGGATCAGCGTCCAGGCCAGCTCCAGCGGCAAGGAGCCCTCAATATGCACCGGATGAGGATGCGCCGCACGGCGATACTTGACAGCGAAGATGAAGATCACGGCAAAAATCAACACCGTGAAAAATGCCGACACCGCGATCAGCAAGAAATACAGTCCGTCCACCTGCCATGCCAGTGCCGAGGCACGCTCCGGAAAAAGTGGGAGGTTCTTCCACATATCGATCAGGCCCGTCCTGTTTCCTTCTTGCTGTTATACGGCTCGACCACCCCGTCGTTGGCAAAACCCGGGCTCCTCGGGGCTCCCGGCTTGTCCATTTCGGCGGCCGCTACGGCGGCGTGCGTCGAGGACCCTGTTCTGTCACGACGGAACATCACAATGAGAAATCCGCCGAGAACCAGCATGGTGGCCGCTCCCGCCAAACGCATAATGTTGGTGACGACCGCTCCGTACCGCCCGGTTTTAGGATCGTAGTGATAGCAGTACAGCAGCACCTCGTCGACCACATTGCCGATGTTGCCGCGTGACGCCTCGATCAAACCAAGCCGAAGGTCCTTCGGCGCGTACTCGACGCCGTAGTAGTACTGGGCGATCTTGCCCGCGGGCGTAACGATCATGATTGCCGTGGCATGAATGAACTGCTTCGTCTGCGCATCGCGGCGATAGTGGAAGCCGAGCGCGTCGGCCAGTTGCTTGATCTGCGGTTGCGCACCGGTGAGAAAGTGCCAGCCGCTGCCGTCGGTCTTGTGATCGAGATGCTCGTTGATGCGCGCGATGTAGGTTTTCTTGGCAGCGGTCGCATCGGCCGGCGTCTCGTCGGGATTGAAACTCACGGAGACGATCTCGTATTCCTTGCCCGGCGTGAATCGCAACATGCTCAGCGCGCTGGCCTCCCCAGCCAGCTCCTCGCCGCAGAGCATCGGGCAGGTGTAATACACAAGATTCAGAATCACGGGCCGGCCGGAGTGAAAATACTCGCCGAGTTTGACGGCTTTGCCCGTCTCGTCTCTGAATGGCAGGTCCAACGGGACCTGTTGATTGAGCCGCTGATCAATACCCACGTTGGCGAGATCGGCCGGCGCGACTTGCGATGCGGGTTGCGAGCTCTTGTCCTGGAAGGACGACGGCGGCTGCGCGGCGACAAAAGTCGTTGTCAGCAGCAGAATTCCGAGTTGTACAAAAATCTTCACCGCATTACATCCAATCTCTTAAGCCGCAGGCCTGAAGGCCTGCTGTTCTTCTGCCGTCCCTGAAGGGACTCGACATCTTATTCACGCTTACCCAGCGCTGAAGCGCTGGCGCTATCTTCTTCCGCGCCCGCGGCGCTCTCATCTTCCAGTTCCTCGGTTCCACTTGTTCAACTGACGAGCAAACAAACGGCGACGACTATTGTTCCTGCCTTACTGCTGGCTTTGTCCTCCGCCAGCCGGCTTATTCATATTCCGTGCCCCGGTCGTCGGTCCCAGCGGGCCGGGCTGCATATCCAGCATCTTGGTATTCCCGGCAGCGGTTTGGGTGTTGATCTCCGGCGGAGGCGCATTGGGCCGCGCCGGCAATCCCCGCTCGACAATCAACTGCATCGCAAGTGCAATCGGAATATGGATTGCGCCGGTCGAGTCGGCAAACGGCTGTTTCACGTTGAGCAAGGCTTGTTCCGACTCGACAAACCGGCTCGTCTCGCCGGCATCGTTCGTCTGCAGACGCGGCTCAGGAAAAACATCGAGATTCACCGCCGGCGCATTCTGCAACACCGAGCGCGTGCCAGCAGCCGGCGGCGCCTTCTGCGCCTGTTCCGCTTGCAACATCGGATTCACCTGTGGCTGCGGGAACAACGCCTCGGTGCGCGCCATGAAGTGGAACATTCCCCACAGCACCACCTCGATGAAGAAGCCGGCGACAAACAGTCCAATGAGGAACAGCAGAATGCCGCGTGCACTCAGGTCACTGCGTTCGTAATCCACCTGCGGATTGCGCAAAGGATCGTAATGTGTCTCGTTAGTGGCCATGTCCCGATCCTTGGTGCAGGAAATTAGGTATTTGTGGGTCGTAAAGCGGCAGCAGCGGCCGCTGGCGGAGGTTGCGAAAAAAGTACGCCAGCCACAAACCGCCGATTCCGATGGGCGCCGCAAAATACCAGATGCTGAACAGCTTGGCGCCGGGGAAGTTTGGTATGACGTACCAGTAAATGTCGATCACACGCATGCACATCAGCAGGAGGGCCACGCCAATCAGGCGGCGCCCGGCGCGCTTACGCTCGCGCGAGAGCAACAGCGTAAAGGGCAAAGCAAAATGCAGCAGGACGATGGCGATAATGACCCAGCCAAACACACCGCGAATGCGTTGCAGGTACCAGCTAATCTCGTCCGGCAGATTTCCCGACCAGATGATCAGCCACTGCGAGAAGGAGAAATAAGCGAACAGCATCACGAAGGCGAGCATCAACTTGCCGAGATCGTGGAACTGAGTAGGCTTGATCACCTCGCGAAACGGACTGTAGCGGGTTAGCAGGGTGAGCAGGATCACGCTGAAACAAAGGGCGGATATCCCCTGCCCGGCGAGAAAAATGAGGCCGTAAATGGTCGATCCCCAGCGCGGATCGAGCGACATCACCCAATCGACAGCCGCAAAGGAAATGGTCAGCGAATAGAGAACCAGGCCGATGCCGCTTAATCCCTGGAAGCGCGGAAAGGTTCCTGACGGTATCGGCGCATCCTCCCGGTTTCCGCGGCGGCAAAGCTCATACGCCAGCAGTCCCCAGATCACGAAGTAGACGATCCAGCGGAAAATCCACTTCCCTTGCGTCAGATACCAGTAGTTTTCATGGGTCAGGGAGGGATCATTCATCCACTGGTAAAGATCGTGACGCCAGAGCAGCAGCGGCACAAACAGCACGAACATCAGCGGCAGGCACTTGACCGCGGCTTCGAAAATGCGCCGAACACTCAATCCCCAGAATCCGCCGGTAAGGTACTGGAGCATCAGGCCGGCCAGACATCCAACGGTCAAGCCCGTCCAGAAGACGTAACCGATGAGATAGCCGCGCAGGAAATCCTGCAGATCAAGGACGGCTGCGATGACGCAGAAGACAACTCCGGCGAGTCCGATAACCAGCGAGCGGCTCTGCCAGCGCGGCGCGCCGGGAGGCGCAGCGAAATCAGCCGGATTGAGGCGTACGGTATGGCTGCTCATGGCTTCTGTTCGCCTCCTCCAGCCGGGGGTTGCGGCGGTACGGTTGTTGAGGCGGCGTCGGTGGTGCCCTGTGTGTCGTATGCCGGCGCGATAAACACTCCCGGAGGTGGCGTACTGGCCACCGTCTGGCCGGAAGGAACATCCGCCTCGGTGGCATGCTGGCTCAACTGCAGGGCACGGATGTAGGCGGCGATCGCCCAGCGGTCGGCGGGCGAAACCTGCTGCGAGTAATCCTGCATGGCGCCGAAGCCGTTAGTCATCACGTCGAAGAAGTATCCGATGGGAGCGCGCCGCAGGCGCTCGATGTGATACGACGGCGGATGCTTGAAACCGCGCTGCACGATCATGCCGTTGCCGTCCCCGACTTCACCGTGGCACGGCGAGCAGTAAATATTGAAGCGCTGCTGACCGCGCGCCATGACTTCCGCGGTGACGGGAAATGGCATGTAGTCGCCGTCGTTGCTGCCGATTTTGCCGGTGTAGAAATAGGTGTCGGACTGCAGATGCCCGCGCGCGACCGTGCCCGCAATGATCGGGCGCTCCGAGCGATGGTCGGCGTAGAAGTCGCTCTCCACCAGGGGACGCTGGTAAGGCTGCACCTGCATGTCTTCGCGGCAGCCGGCCAGCAGCAGCAGGGTCACCACCGCGAGCAAGCCAGCAGCTGCGCTGCGGGTGGAGCACGCCTTCAGGCGTGCATACCGCCCGGTGGGTAGAAAGTCGGCTTTAGCCGCTGCGGTGAGATTCACAAACGCGTTTACCTCAGCGGCTGAAGCCGCCGCTGGTCGAGCTTCTATCCTGCACGCCTGGAAGGCGTGCTCCACCCGATTCTGGGAGGACTGAATTTGCCCTAGCCGGTTAATGCGGCACCTCCGAAATCGACATCGGCTCCAGGCTCTGCATAAACTCATTCGTTCCCACCAGATCAAATTTGGGATCGGCTGCCTCAACGCACAGGAAGAAGCGATCGCGCGTAACTCGGGAGAAGCGGTCGTCGTTAAATACCGGATGATGCGGCATAGGAAGCCCATTCAACGCGAACATCCCGAAGACGCCCGCCAGGCCGCCGAACAAAACCGTCATCTCGAAGGTCGGGACGATAAAGGCCGGCCATGAATGCCAGGGCCTTCCGCCAACGTTCAACGGAAACGAGATGCAGTTGATCCAGTATTCCAGGGCATACATGCCCGAGCCCCCCAGCAGCCCTCCCACCAAAATCACCAAGGGTACGCGGGTCTTGTGAAATCCCAGGGCCTCGCTGGCTTCGTCGATGGGAAACGGGCTGTAGGCATCCATCTTTCGATACCCGGCGGCGTAGGCCGCCTTGGTGGCTTTCACCAGTTCGGTGGCGCTTTCGAACTCGGCCATCAAGCCGTAAATCGCAGGGAGCTTAGGCTGCTTCATCGGCTTTCACCTCCGACTCCGGCAGCAGCTGGCGCATTTCAAAGATGGAGATCGCCGGCATGATGCGTATGAATAAGAACATGCATAAGCTGAAGAAGCCGAGGGTGCCGGTAAACACTGCCCAGTCCCAACGCGTCGGGGTGTAGTGGCCCCAAGCGGAGGGAAGAAAATCGCGCGCCAGGCTGGTGATGACAATAACGAAACGCTCCAGCCACATACCAATGAGAATGTCGAGCGAAACCAGGAACAGGAAGGTGATGTTCGAACGCAACTTGGGAATCCATAGCAGTTGCGGCAGAGCGATATTGCAGAGGATGAGCGCCCAATACATCGCTGAGTAGGGCCCAAACCAGCGGTTCTGCAGCATAAAGCGCTCATAGGTCGAGCCGCTGTACATTCCGATGAAGGTCTCGAAGAAATAGCCGTAAGCCACGATCAAGCCGGTGGCCAGCATCACCTTCGCCGAGTTCTGCAGATGGCGCATGGTGATCAGCGATTCCAGGTGATAGTACTTGCGGATGGGAATGGCCAGCACCAGCACCATGGCAAATCCGGAATAAATGGCGCCGGCGACGAAGTACGGCGGGAAGATGGTGGTGTGCCAGCCGGGAACGATGGCGATGGCGAAATCGAAGCTGACCACCGTGTGTACCGAAAGCACCAGAGGCGTCGCCAAACCCGCGAGAATCAGGTATAGCGACTCGTATCGTTTCCAGTGCCGCGCTGAACCGCGCCAGCCCATGGCGAAAATTCCGAAGACCTTCTTCGTGATCGGATGTATCGCCTTCTCCCGCATGGTGGCGAAGTCAGGCACCAGGCCGACATACCAGAACACCGCGGAGATGGTGGCATAGGTGGAGACGGCGAAGACGTCCCAGATCAACGGACTGCGGAACTGCGGCCACACGCCCATGCTGCTGGGATAGGGGAAGAGCCAGTAGGCCAGCCAGGGGCGGCCAAGGTGCAGGATGGGGAACATGCCGGCGCAGGCCACGGCAAACAGCGTCATGGCTTCGGCAAAGCGGTTGATGGAGTTGCGCCACGTCTGCTTGAGCAGCAGAAGAATTGCGGAGATCAGCGTGCCGGCGTGACCGATACCGATCCACCAGACGAAGTTCACGATGGCGAAGCCCCAGGCCACCGGAATCTCAATTCCCCAAATGCCCACTCCACGGATGAACAGGTAGGTCACCGCGACCAGCAGCACCATCACGAAGAAGCCGGCGATGAGAAATCCCGAGAGCCAGCCTAAGCCGATGGGACGCTTCAGGACCGCGTCGGCAATGGTGTCGGTAACGGTGCCGTAGGTTTCTCCCGGCAACATTACCGGCGGCTCATCCGGCCACGGCACATCCTGAAGAAGCGTTTTTTCCTCTGGTCCTTCCCTCATCGCTAACTGGGCTCCGACTGTTCGAGTTCAGGGTTGGGGTTCTGCACGACCGCGAGATACGACGTGCGGGGACGCGTATTGAGATCCTCCAGCAAGTTGTAATCGCGCTGCCGCGCTTTGAGCTTAGAGACCCGGCTATTGGGATCGTTGAGATCGCCAAAGACGATGGCTCCTGCCGGACAGGCCTGCTGACAAGCGGTGATGACTTCGCCGTCGCGAACTTTACGATTCTCGCGCTCGGCGGTGATGCGGCCATGCTGGATGCGTTGTATGCAGTAGGTACACTTCTCCATCACGCCGCGGCTGCGCACGCTGACTTCCGGGTTGCGCATCATCTTGTACTGCGGCGTGGTGAAGTCCTGGAACAGCAGGAAATTGAAGCGCCGCACTTTGTACGGGCAGTTGTTGGAGCAGTAGCGCGTCCCGACGCAGCGGTTGTAGACCATGTCGTTCAGGCCTTCGGTGCTGTGCACCGTGGCGCCGACGGGACAGACCACTTCGCAAGGTGCGTTTTCGCACTGCATGCAAGGAACCGGCTGGTAGTACATGGCGGGATTCACCGTGCCGCCTTCGTAGTACACATCAATGCGCAACCATTGCATCTGGCGGCCGCGCATGGTCTGCTCCTTCCCAACCACGGGAATGTTGTTCTCGGCCTGGCAGGCTACGATGCAGGTCTTGCAACCCACGCAGGAATTCAAATCGATGGTCATGCCCCACTTCAGTTCGGTGTACTGATAGGGGGGATAGAGCGACATCTCCGGCGGAACTTCCTCGACGCCTTCGTGCGCAAAGTCGGGGTTTTTGATGAAGTCTTCCAGCGTCGCTTTACGAATGACATGGCGACCGTACAGATCGTCCGACTTGCCCGGCGGCAGATCGGAGAGATCGATGTACTGGAAGCCTTGCGGATGGGCGAAACCAAATCCGGAGCCGACTTTCGTGATCTTCGTCTCCGCATACCAGGGCGCGCTGCTGGAGCGCAGCCTGTAAGCGCTGAAGCCGACATCGGTGCCAACACGGCCGGCCTTCGTACGCCCATAGCCGAGGAAGACTGTGATCGAGTTGTCGGGATGTCCGGGCTGCGGCCAGATGGGGCCGGTTACCTTGCGGCCATCGACGTCGATCTCGACGATGTCGCCGGTAACCAAGTCCGATTTCTTCGCCTGGTTCGGACTAATAAGAACTGCATTGTCCCAGCAGAGATTCATGATCGGCTTGGGCGTTTCCTGCAACCAGGCATTGTTGGCGCGGCTTCCGTCGTAGATCAGCGGATCGCGGCGGAAGATGACTTCCATCACCTGCGGACTGATGCTGTTGGTGGGCGCAATATTACCGCCCTTCGCCGAAACCGCCTTCGCGGGGAATGCAGTATTGGCAATGAAGCCGTCGTTCAGCACCTTTCGCCAGGCCGTCTCGAAGTCGCCCTTGATCTGATTCTGCCAGTACTGGCGAACGACGTCGTAGCCCGCGGTGTCGGGAGGGCCGACCAGCGCGAAGATGAACTCGTGGTCGGTCTTGCCGTTGTAAAGCGGCGCGATCAGCGGCTGAACGATGGACGCCGTGCCATCAAAGGTGCGGACGTCGCCCCACTGCTCTAGGAAATGCGTGCCATTGATGTGCCAGTGCACGTGATCGTAGGTCTCGTCGTGATAGAGACCGTGCTGGATGCGCAGCGGCACCTTGTCCATGGCATCGGCAAAGCCGAGATCGATGGGCGCATCGTAGGCGGGATTCGCACCCATGATGAGCAGCATATCGACCTTGCCCGCGTTCATCTCGCCGACAAGATCTTTTAACGCCGCGGTCTGATCTTGCGGCTTGACCTGCACGCTCTGGGTGTAGATGACGGTGTTGCCGCCGGCCCCCAGCGCTGTATTCATCGCGTGCGCTAGAGCGTGAACCGCCGGCGGCTGATTATCGCCGGGAATGACGACGGCGGCGCCCTTGTGTGCCTGCAGATCTTTCACGACAGCGGCAACGAACTTTTGATATTGCGGATTCAGATCGCCGCTGGTTGCGCCACCAGCGCCAATTCCCGCCGCGATCGCGCGCGCTAGTTGCTCGACCTCGCAGGCACGCACGGGTAAGCGATGGTCCGCCTTACCGCTGGTGTTCGTCGGCGTGCCCTGGATCGAGTAGAAGCGCAGCATCTTCTCTTTCAGATCAGGATTGCGCCGCGCCGCGAACTGGCGCGCGTAATAAACGAATCCGGGATAGCCGCTGGAGAGGAAATCGCCGTCGAGCGAGAGAATGATCTCGGCCATCTCCAAGTTGTAGCGTGTCTCGACATATTCGCCGAACGCCATCATCGAACCCGCGCGCACGTTGTCGCGATTGATCGGCTCCCACTGAATCCACTTGGACTCGGGAAATGCCGACTGCACCTGATCCATCAACCACGCCATCGTCGGCGAGCTGGTGGGGCAGCTGAGAATGCGCAGGCCCGCACCCTTGAGCGCATTCTGCGAATTCACCGCGCCCTTAAGCGCGAGGGTGTAATCGCTCCACGTCCGCAGCTGACCGAGATAGGTGATGATCTGCGAGCGATCGGGATCGTACATGTCGAGGATGGAAGCTTGCGAGAAGACGCAGCTGCCACCCAGGCCCGCGGGATGCTCGGGATTGCCCTCGATCTTTGTCGGACGCCCTTCGTGGCTCTCCACCAGAACCGGTGAGCCGTAAGCGCCGAACGGCATCGCGCTTGCGAAAAACAGAGGATTGCCGAGGACAACTTCGTTCGGCTGTCGAACATAGGGCACGATGGGCTGCAATGGAATCTTGACGCACCCGGCCAGACCGGCCAGCGCCATGGAAGCGCTCATCAGCTTCAGAAAATCGCGACGCGAAGAGCTCTCCGGCCAAACCGAAGCCTGGCGCGGGAATTCGCGGTGCAGCATTTCGAAGAAGCCGTCGGTCTGCGCCAACTCTTCGAGACACCGCCAATACTGCGGACCGCTCTTGGCGCGCGCGAGTTTGTTCCGCACCTCGGCCAGCTCCATCTTGCTGGGGCAGACCGCCTCGATTCTTACCAGACTATCCTTATCCATCGTTCCGTTGGTCCCAACACAACAACGCTCTGCAAATTACTAAAAGATCGTGTCAGTTACTAGCTCGTGCCAGGTACTCGAGATTTGTGTCAGGGCACGACTTCAGTCGTGCCGACGCTGCGCTAGCTCTTGATACTGCTTTAGCCGCTGAAGAACAGGGGCTAAAGCCCGCGATCTCTCCACGTTTTGCGGCACGTCTAACGACGTGCCCTGATACAAATCACTGCTCACACACTGCTCAAACCAACTCAACCCAGCGCCGCCTCTAGCGATGGCAGGTACTACAGCTCGTAATGTCTTCCACGGTGCGAATGTTGTACTTATGCTTCAACGCGTTGCCCAACTCGATCTGGTCTTTGTACAAAACGCCGTCCACGGGAACCGCGTGATCCTCGCTAGGCTGCTGATACTGCATGTTGAAAACTTCTTCGCGCGGGCGCAGGAACTTCTCCGGGGCGCGATGGCAGTTCAAACACCACTCCATCTGCAGCGAGTTGGCGGCCAACATCAGCGGCATCTTGTCGACCTGACCGTGGCAACTGAAGCAGCCCACACCCTTATTCACGTGAATGCTGTGATCGAAATAAACGTAGTCGGGCAGGTAGTCGACGCGCGTCCACATCAG
>JASHXK010000558.1 GCA_030043575.1 Terriglobales bacterium | reverse complement strand
CTCAGCGGTAGACGCTGATGCTAGGGGCAGCTCAGAATCGTGTCAATGGCTCGAAGGTGGCTGGCACCTTAGGGGGGGTGGCGTTTATTAGTATTCCTATAGAACATACGTCACGGCACTTTGGTGCTATTGCAACTGAGGCAGTCAGTGCGCTAACATACGCGGCCTCCAAACTGAGCTCGGTTGAGGGGGGCGCGGAATGGTCGTGCACGTTCGTGTGGCTAGAGCCGGAGACGTACCCGCCATTATGCTCTGTTGCGCGATGGTTTTTCGGGAGGGCGAGGCCCTAAAGCCGTCGCATATTCTGCAGCAGCACTCCAAGATATCAGCCCCTGGGACCGGGCGCTTCCACTCGCAAGAATTGGATCTGAGGATGGTGCCACGGTGACCACACTGACCAATCCGAAAGAGCGAATTCGCATTGGCATTGCCGCCGCTCATGCGATCTTCCGAGACGGACTCCGGCGGCTGCTGGAAGGCGAAGAGGACTTCGAAGTCGCGGGCGAGGCTTCGGACCGGACCTCTGCCCAGAAGCTTGTGCAGGGGCTCAAGCTTGATGTTTTGCTCCTGGATCTTGCGATGCCTCAACTTTCGAAGCCGCACGGATTGCGGGGGATGCAAACCGGCCTCGCGGAAGTCCGTACGATCCTGCTGGTCTCTACAATTCATAAGGATGACCTGATCGAGGCGCTGCAACTCGGCGCCCGCGGCGTGCTGCTGAAGGATTCGCCTGCCGCAGTCCTATTCAAGAGTATTCGAGTAGTGCAAGCGGGCCAATACTGGTTGGGGCGCGAGAGCGTCTCCGACGTGATCTATGCGCTGCGCTCCAAGCGACCGCGTGGAGCTAATAATGGTGGTAACAATCATCGAGCCTTCGGCCTCACACACCGCGAGCAACAAGTGATCCATGCCATCATGGACGGCTACACGAACAAGGACATGGCCCAGGAGTTTCGCCTTAGCGAGCATACGGTCAAACACCACCTGACCAACATCTTCACCAAACTCGGCGTCTCGAGCCGCCTGGAGCTGGCGTCTTTTGCCGCTGTTCATCGGCTCGCCGATGGCGCCCTGCCGCCATCCACGGGGGGCGGGGGGAGCTCCGAAGCGGCACCCGACCTGGTCTCGTTAGACCTTGCGCATGGCAATGGCAAAGCGCAAGCCGCTTCCTATGGAAATCGTGGTGTCCGGCAACGCGAACCATTGCGGGGGCAATCGAATTTTGCGGGGACAGGGACGCGGCGTTAGCTGGGACAGCCGGCGCTGGTCAGACGCCCGCAGGTCCTGGGGCCGAGATTGTCGAGTTCCAGAGTGTAAACGTGACGACTCAAAACGGCAACGGCCACTTCCTAAAGAGACGCACGCCCAGCGGCTTGGCTGAGTACTGGGCGATCCTGCGATCGCGCTTTTGGTGGGTATTGGGCACCGCGGTCCTGGTCAGCGGCGCCGTGATCGGCATCACGCTAAAGCTGCCGAAAACCTACCAATCAGAAACCATGATCCTGGTGCAGCCGCAAGCCGTGCCGCCCGACTACGTCAAACCCACTGTAACCACCGACATCGTAGCGCGTCTCGACATCATCAGCCAGGAGGTCCTGAGCCGGAGTAGCTTGCAGGACATCATCAAGCGTTATGGCCTCTACCAGAATCAGTCCTGGTACGACAGGATTGCGACCCGGCTGCTGGGGCCACAAAACTCGACCGAGGAAGACCAAGTGGAGCAGATGCGAAAGGATATTACGGTCGAGAACTCGGTGGACGACAAGCCCGGCGAGCGCGGTACCGTGGCCGCCTTCCGAATCGCATACAAGGGCCCAAGCGCCCCGCTCGCGCAAGAAGTGACGCGTGAATTGGGCGCGCTGTTCATCGAGGCGAACCTCCAGGCGCGCGAGCACCAGGCCGAAGGCACGAGCGAATTCATCGAAACTCAGCTGGAAACCGCGCGCCAGGATCTCGAGCAGGAAGACAAGCGCCTTGCGGCTTTCAAAGCGGCCCATATGGGCGCCCTGCCGGAGCAGGAGCAAACCAACCTGCAGGTGCTCAGTCAGCTTGAGGCCACACTGCAGCAGAATGCCGACGCCCGGTCGCGGGCCCAGGATCAGAAGGTCTATTTAGAATCCCTGCTCAATGCCCTGACCCAGCACGCCGACTCGTCCCCAGACGCGGCAATCGAGACGCAGATTCAGACGTTACGAGCGCAACTCGCGATAGACCAGCAACGGTATCAGGCCGACTATCCCGAGAGCCATCGGTTGCAAGCGGAAATCGGTGCGCTCGAGAAACTCGACAAAGGCGACACCTCCCAGGGAGCGGCTCCGGCGTCTGGACCTAGCAACTTCGCCGCCCTTAGCCAGCTTCGCGGTCAGATTGCCGAGCTCGACAGCGAAATCAAGGAGCGCACCCAGAAGCAAAAGCAGATGGAAGACGAGGTTCAGACCCTGCAGGCCAGCATGCAGAAGCTGCCGGCCACCGAGCACGAGCTTTCCGAGATCATGCGCGATTACGCGATCTCCAAGACGCAATACGAGAAACTGCTGGACGACAAGAATGCCTCCACCATGGCGGCCGAGATGGAACGACGTGCCAAGGGCGAGCAATTCCGCGTGCTAGACCCGGCGAGCTATCCTAGTCTGCCCCATTCCCCGAATGTCGAGCTCATGATTCTGCTGGGCTGCGTGGGCGGGATCCTGGCCGGGTGTGTAGTGGGCCTGCTGCTTGAATACCGCGACGACCGCATCAAAAGCGACAAGGATGTGGCCTACTACTTCTCTTCGTTGCCCCTGCTGGCCTATTTACCCGAGATACGCGGCAAACGCGCAGACAACCGCCGACGACGCTCAAATTCC
>JASHXK010000557.1 GCA_030043575.1 Terriglobales bacterium | reverse complement strand
AGGGTTAGAAAAACCTCGATGAAGATCAGGCCCATCACGAAGTACTTGGCCTTGATGAGGAAGGGAATCGGGAAGAGCATGATCTCCGAATCAGCATGGAGGATCCCGAAGGCGAGCAGTAGTCCGAAGATAGCGCCCGATGCACCGACGGTAGGGATAACGGGGCTCGCACCGAGCAATCCTGTGAACGATACCGCGACCGTAGTTAGCGCGGCGCCGATCGCGCAGAAGAAATAAAACTGCATGAAGAGGTTGTAGCCCCAATCCTGTTCCAGTTGTGCGCCGAACATCCAGAGCGCGAGCATGTTGAACAGGATGTGCCACGGACCGGCGTGAAGAAATGCGTAAGTCACCAACTGCCATATCCAGAAGCGAAAGACTACCAGAGCGGGGACAAGGCCGAAATGAATCTGGACCCAGCGCTCGCCGCCCTCCACAAAAACGCCAAGCAGCGCCACCGCGAGGAACACGGCTCCGTTGGCGATCAACAGTTGTTTCACCGCCGGCGTGAATGGCGGGAAACTCAATCCCATGCCCGACGTGCGTCGCATGACTTACTCCCGTATTGCAATGCCGGAATTCAACGCTCCGGCTGCGGCACGATGGCCAAACTGCGGTGCCCCTTGGCATCGAGTGCGCGCACTGCAAAGATTACATTGTCTTTTGATATTGGCACAGTGACGCGGGTTACATTTCCCACGGCCTTGGCATGCTGCCATTCCGGGGCCGTGGTGTCGCGCCACAAAACCTCGTAGCCAGTCGCCAGGCCGCCGGGCGAAGCCTTCCACTCCAGAGTGGAATCGTTTTGCGGCTGTTTCGTCAACACGCGAACATCCACCGGTGGCGCCGGCGCAGACGCCAGCGAGGCCAGCGTCGCGGCATTCAATCGTGCCACATTTGCCGTGTAATCGTAGTCGACAAACTTCGGCAGATCACCGTATTCGATGCCATTCTCGTTGCGAACGTTCTGGTGCTGATGACTGAAATTCTCGCGATATTCCGTGAACCGCACCGCAGCGAATCCTTGATCGTTGAAGGAGATGTGATCGCCGCCGCGCAGGTAACGGTCGTGACGAAAGACCAGCATCGCATGAAAATCCGTTGCCGAAAAATATTGCGTGGCGACTGCCGCAACATAACGGGCCAGCTGCCGTGATGGGCTGTCGCTCTCGCCGCCGAGAGATCGAATGCGCCGCACCTCGTCGTCGTTAGCCGTCGAGGAGATTCCTTCTGAGAAAACGCGCACGATGTGCGGATTCTGCTCGGTATCACCGGGCGTACGATCGCCGCCAACGATATCGTTATTTAGCACAGCCTCGATGTCCCAGCCCACGGCCTTGGACATCTTGGCAAAATGCGCGCTGCCATAGAGACCCTCTTCTTCACCCGCCACAGTGAGGAAGATGATCGTCGCCGGAAAGCGATGCTTGCTGAGAACGCGCGCGCATTCCAGGCTGACGGCTGTGCCGCTCGCATCGTCATTGGCGCCGGGAGCAGCGTTGGAGGTGTCGTTGGTATCACTGTTGCGCGAGTCGTAATGTCCGGTCACCACGTAAATGCGCCCGGCATTCGCCGGATCGGTGCCGCGCAGCACCGCGTAAACATTGGTGATCGTCGTGGGCTGCGGAATTCTCGGGGCCGGTGGCTGGAGAAACTGATCGGTCCTGACCTCAAGGCAATCGCCGCACTGGCTGGAGTATCTCTCAAACTCTCCCTGAATCCATTGCGCCGCAGCAGCGATCCCCTTGCCGCCGATTGGTGGCATGTCCGACGACAGTGTCTGGCGGGTATAGAAACCTGCGAGCGTCTCGATGTTCTTCTGAATTTGCGCGGTGGAGATTTCCGCCAGCGCGGCCGCGATCTGCGGGTCGGGAGCAGAGACGGTGATTTCCTGCGCGGAAACGCAAGCAACCGCAAGGAATAATGCAGCCATCCCACCCGCGATTGCCCGGGAATTGCCCTTTACGATCAGCATGAAGATCACGAAACTTCTTTCCGAGACGGGCGTCTATCACTTGACGATGCCGCCCAGAGATTCTAAATATAAATGACGGACGGCGCAGGGCCGTTCGTCCCGTGAAAAGGGAATTCATAGGAGCGGAGGCAATTATGGTGATCTGTCCTGAATGCGAGAGCGATCTGGACATTGAAGAGGATGAGGTTGACGAAGGTGAAATCGTGTCTTGTCCGGAGTGCGGGAGCGACTTCGAGGTGGTAGGAGTCGAGCCTTTGGAACTTTCGTTAGTCGAGGACGAAGAAGAGGAGGAAGACGAAGAACAGGAAGATGAAGAAGAAGAGGAGTATTAGCTTGTCCAGCGGCCTGCGCAGTATTCTTTTTTCTGCCTTTGCTCTTTTCGTGCTCTTCACCACGAGCGCTTACGTGGCCGTCGCAGGAAATGCCGCTCCCCCTCAGTCCTCTTCTCAGCCCAACAAACACGATTACGCACTGATTTACGGTACGGTTTGGGGGCCGGACGACCGCCCCGTCGCCGGCGTGCCGATCAAGATCCGGCGCGAAGCGGATAAGAAACCGAAGTGGGAGTTGATATCCGACAGCCGCGGCGAGTTTGCGCAGCGGGTGCCGGTCGGGGCTCAGGATTATGTTATCCAGGCCGACGTGAAGATGCCCAAAGGGCAGCCCAAGCCCGAGACCACCGCACACATCGTCAATAACGAGCGAACCGATGTCAGCTTGCACCTCAGCAAAGAGCAGCTTCCCCCGCACTGAAAACACGTAGAATGGAAATTATATGTACAGAGTCTTAGGTAGTCTTATTGTCGTGCTGGCGGCCTTGAGCTGCCATGCGCAGCTAACGATTCCGATGGGCGGCGGTTCGGGGTCGAGCGACACCAACCGGAAGAGTTCTCGCGTTACCAGCCGAACGCTGACGGGAACGGTTTTCGACAAGAGCGACAAGCCGGTGGCCAACGCGGTGGTTTATCTGAAGAACACAAAGACCCTGATGGTGAAGACGTATATCGCGCAGAATGATGGGACGTATCGCTTTCCGGAGCTCTCACCGAATGTGGACTACGACATCTACGCGGAAAAGGATGGGAAGAAGAGCAACACGAAGACCCTAAGCCAATTCGACGACCGCGAGAAGGCGAACATCAACCTGCAGATTAATACGAACCAGTGAACAAGGGCCGTCTTGTGCCCAGTAGAGAGTCCTCGACTCCGCCTGCGCACGGTGCGCGCTCCCGTTGCTCAGGATGACACCGCAGAACGAAAGGCCGCAACGGCTGCGGCCTTTGTTCTTGCTGACTCATTTGCGGCTAGTTGTTTTCTGTGCTGGCGCGCTTCCACGACATAAACTCGCCGATGGTCGAGCCGCTGCCCGAGGAAGTTGCCGCTGGCGCCTTGTAAGTCTCGACATCGGCGCGCGTAGCTTCTTCGCCCACCGCGCGAATACTGAGACCGACTTTCTTTTCGGCCTGATTCATCTTGATGATCTTGAAGTCGTGTTCCTGGCCGGGCTCGAGTTTGACCGGAGCGCCATGAGCGTCAACAGCTTCGGAGTTGTGGCAAAGCCCCTCGACACCGTCAGCGATTTCGACGAAGGCGCCGAAACTGGCTAGCCGCAGAACCTTGCCGTGGATCACATCGCCGACCCGATGCTGCTCGAAGAGTGTATCCCACGAATCCGGTTGCAGCTGCTTCACGCCGAGGGACAGGCGACGCTGCTCAGGCTCGATCGCCAGCACAATCGCCTTTACCTTGTCGCCCTTCTTGAGCACCTCAGAGGGGTGCTTCACACGCTTGGTCCAACTCAGGTTGCTGACGTGAACCAGCCCATCGATGCCGTCTTCGATCTCGATGAACGCGCCGAATTCGGTAAGGTTACGGACCTTACCTTCCACGGTTGAGCCGACCGGGAATTTCTCGTGCAGCGTCTCCCAGGGATTGGCCTCGAGCTGCTTCAGGCCGAGACTGATGCGACGCTCACCCGGATTCACATTCAGCACGACCGCCTCGACCTGATCGCCAACATTGACGATCTTAGACGGATGCTTCATCCGTTTGGACCAGGTCATTTCGCTGACGTGTACGAGACCTTCAATTCCCTGCTCCAACTCGATGAACGCGCCGTAGTCGGTCACACTGATAACGCGGCCGTGAACATGAGCGCCGATGGGATAGCGATCGGAAGCATCGAGCCAGGGATCGGGCGTGAGTTGCTTGAACCCCAGCGAGACGCGCTGCTTGTCGCGATCGAATTTCAGCACCTTTACCTGAATCTGGTCGCCAACCTGCACCAGGTCACGCGGGTGGGTCAGACGTCCCCACGACATATCCGTGATATGCAGCAGGCCGTCGATGCCGCCCAGATCCACAAAGGCACCGTAGTCGGTAAGATTCTTGACCGCGCCGGTGAGAATCGCGCCCTCTTCCAGATGTTCCAGGGTCTTCGACCGCTTCTCCGCCTGCTCTTCTTCCAGCAGCTGCTTACGTGAAGCCACGATGTTGCCGCGTTTCTTGTTGAGCTTGATGATGCGGACTTCGATATCCTGCCCCTTGAGGGCTTCCAGGTTGCGGACCGGGCGCAGATCGACCTGCGAGCCGGGGAGGAACGCCCGCGCGCCGAGAATATCAACCGTCAGTCCTCCCTTGATGCGATCGATGACGCGAGCTTTGACGGCGGTCTTGTCGTTGAAGGCTTTGTCGATCTCGTCCCAGGAGCGCAGGCGCTGCGCCTTCTGGTGGGAGAGATTGATGTAGCCTTCTTCGGTGCTGCCGGGCTCGCGCATGACGGCGATTTCGTCACCGCGCTGCACGGTCACGTTGCCTTCGTGATCGGTGAACTCTGCGACGGGAACGACGCCTTCGGACTTGTAGCCGATATCGACAAGCACATACTGCGGGGTGACTTTGAGCACCGTGCCGGTAATGACCTGTTCTTCGTTGAGCGCAGCTTCGGTCTGGGCCTGCTCCTGCTCAAAGGTTTCGAGAGCGGCGGCGAAATCTTCCGCGCCAGGCTCCTTTTCCGCGCGCACCGGGGCTGACGCGACAACCGGTTGGGCAGTGGAGCCCGTCGTGGCTTCAGACGGCTCCGGTCTCGCTGGCTGGACCGGCGGTTCAGCATGCTGGGTTTCTGGCTGCTCGGCAGACGCTTCTTGGGTTGGGGTGGTCGGAACGTTGTGGGTTTCTTCGAAAGACATGGGTTGCGTTCACAATCCGCGGGTTCTGAAAACGCGCAGAGAGCCTTGAGACGGACTGCTGGCTTGGATCGACAAGTAAGATTTTCCCGCTGCAACGCGGGTTTGGACAACCCAGCGGCCGGATCCGATGGAGCGGGCTGCGCATCCAGGGAACCCTTCGACTATAGCAACCGAGGGAGGTAGTGTCAAACGCGCCGGTCCCGGATCGACGTTGATTTCGCAGGGTTTTCTCCGATTTTTAATGCACAAGTCAAGTTGCCGGATCACGGCTCGCTGTGACAGCAATCCCGATCGGGTGGGCGGCTCCAAATTGGGGTGATACTCTGCCGGATGTATGGATTATCTTTGGACTCCCTGGCGTTACGCATATATCAGCACCGCCGATACCTCCGGCGATGGACCTGCTTGCATCTTTTGCGGTTTGCTGAACTCCGGCGATGACGAAAAGGCGTTGATCGTCCACCGAGCGAAGCACAATTTCGTTATCCTCAATGCCTTTCCTTACACCTCAGGTCATACCATGATCGTTCCCTACGAGCACATTGACCAGCTGCACAAGCTGTCGCCGCCTGGCGCGGTGGAGATGATGGAACTGGCCCAGCATCTCGAGACGGCGTTTCACGACCTCTACCACCCCGACGGCGTCAATGTCGGCATGAACGTCGGCAAGGCTGCAGGCGCCGGGATCGCCGGTCACATCCACATGCATGCTCTGCCGCGCTGGGTAGCCGACGCAAACTTCATGACCGTGATCGGGGAGACGCGCGTGCTGCCGGAGCTGCTCACAACCACGTATCAGCGGCTGAAGACGAAATTCTGATCGCTTGCCGTTGTATTACCAGAACGTAATTAATCTGTCGCCGGCGACGGGGATGGTGCTGTTTTGCGCGGCAATCCCTTGATCGCGAAGCAGAGGATGTACAGATAGCAAAGCACCGGCAGGATGAAGGCGTGGTGCAGCCCGATGCGATCGGCCAGCAATCCCTGTAACTCCGGAATGATGGCGCCACCAACAATGGCCATGATCAGCAGGCCGGAAGCTTCGCCGGTAAGCGGACCAAGTCCTTCGATTCCGAGCGTGAAGATACTGGGGAACATAATGGAGTTGAAGAGTCCCACGGCCAACAGCGCCCACATCGCAATGTGGCCGGCACTCAGGATCGAGAGGCAGACCAGGCAAGCGGCGACGATTGCATTAAATCCGAGAACACGCCGGGTTGGAACTTTCTGCAGGATTGCCGAACCGAGAAATCGTCCGCACATCGCGCCGCCCCAATAGAACGAAAGATATTTGGCGGCGACGTCAGCTTGCAGATTAGCGATGTTGGGCAGGTTCATGTAATTGACAAGAAAGCTGCCGATCGCGACTTCCGCGCCCACGTAGGTAAAGATGGCGCCGGTTCCAAGAACGAGGTTGGGATGATTCCAAACACTGTCATGGGCGACCGCGTGACCGCCTTCAGCCTCAGGAATATGAGGAAGTTTGAACTTACCGATCACGATCCCCAGAACGACGAGCGCCAGCGCGATGAAGAAATACGGCAGCTTTACCGAAGACGCTTCCTGCAGACGATAGGCATGCAAAGCGTCGGGAGTCATGGCGCGCAATTCTTCCGTAGTCTTCGGGGCGACGGTTGCGCCCAGGATGAGCAGTCCGCCGAAGAATGGAGCCACGGTGGTCCCGAGCGAATTGAAGGCTTGGGTCAGATTGAGGCGACTGGATGCAGTACGCGCCGGTCCCAGCACCGCAACATAGGGATTGGCGGCAACCTGTAACGCAGTGATGCCTGCCGCCAGGATGATGAGCGCCGCGAGGAATAATGGAAATGAGGGGGCGCTGGCAGCGGGAATGAACAACAGAGCACCGAGTCCCATGACCAGGAGGCCCGCAACCATCATCTTCTGATAGCCGATGCGCTCGATGATCTTGCCGGACGGAATGGAAAAAATGGCGTAGGCCGAAAAAAAACAGAACTGAACCAGTATGACCTCGGCATAATTTAGATCGAAGATTGACTTCAGGTGCGGGACAAGGATGTCATTGAGGCAAGTCAGGAAGCCCCACATGAAGAAGATCGTTGTCACCATGGCCAGCGGGCCACGATAGCTTTGCTCGGTGGCCGGGGCGGCGACCGTGCTTGAATTTTGTTG
>JASHXK010000556.1 GCA_030043575.1 Terriglobales bacterium | reverse complement strand
GCGAGGGATCTGCTGTTTCGCGGCGGAAAGCAGCTCCCTCGCAGGCTGCAGCCCGCTCGCGATGACAATTCTTACGCTTTGAAAAGCTCTTTGCTCACAAAGAACGCTTCCATGTCTTCCGTGCTTCCGTGGCGAAATCTATTCCACGTTTACCTTCTGCCGATACCCTGCCACCTGAACGTTCCACCGCAGCTCTTTCGTCATCGCATCGCGCAGCTCCGACGCCGCGTCCGGCTCGCCGTGTACCAGAAAAACCTCCCTCGGCGGCCGCTTGAAGGTATGCAACCACTCCAGCAGCTCGGGCGTGTCGGCATGATCACTGAACTGCTCCAACGCAGCCACCTGCGCGCGAATCGGCACCTCCTGCCCGAACATCTTCACCTGATCGGCGCCGCTCTTGATGGTGTAACCGCGCGTCCCCGGCGCCTGAAATCCGATGAACAAAACCAAATTCTTGCGATCCGGCAAGCGCTGCATCAGGTGATGCAGGATGCGTCCTCCCGTTACCATCCCACTGGACGAGACGATGATCACCGGCGACTCGATCTGGTTGATCTTCTTCGAATCCTCCTGCGATTCGTCAAAATGAAAGTTCGGCCAGCTCAGCGGCGAGCCGTACTGCGCAATCAGCGCTTTGGTCTCCGGCGTGAACTCCTCGCTGTGCTTCAGGAAGATTTGCACGGCCTTGATCGCCATCGGGCTGTCGGCGTGTACCGGCACGCGCGGCACCTGGCCGCTCTCCATGAGCTCCTTCAGCAGGAAGAGAAACTTCTGCGAGCGCTCAACGGCAAAGGAAGGGACCACAACCGTTCCCCCACGCTGGATGGTCGTGCGAATCAGCGCCGCCATCTGCGGACGAGGATCGTTGTGCGGATGCTCGCGATTGCCGTAGGTGCTCTCCATCACCAGCAGATCGCAGTCTTCGCCCTCCGTCGGCCCGGAGTGCACCACCTTGCCCGGGGCAATCGCGTTATCGCGTACGCGCCCGATATCGCCGCTGAACAGCAGCTTCTTAGGCTTGGCGCCCGAAGTACACGTGATCTCCACCATGCCCGAGCCGAGAATATGCGCGGCGCGCACGATGCGAAACGAAAACTGCGGGGTAAGTTGTTTTGTTTCGCCGAAGTTCACCGGCCGGAAGAGCGTCATGCACTGCTCGGCCTCTTCCATGGTATAGAGCGGCAGCGCGGGATGGTGCTTCGTTGCCTGCGTTTTGTTGTAGTACGCGGCGTCTTCTTCCTGCAGGTGGCCGGAGTCGGGCAGCAGAATGCCGCACAGGTCGATGGTCGGCGGCGTCGCGTAGATGGGGCCGTGGAAGCCCTCTTTCACCAGCCGCGGAATCCAGCCGCAGTGGTCGAGATGCGCGTGCGTGAGCAGGACCGCGTCAATGGTCTTGGCCGGAACCGGCAGGTCCTGCCAGTTGCGCTCGCGCCACTCCTTCTGGCCCTGAAACAGCCCGCAATCGACCAGCACCTGCAGCGGTCGTCCGCCATTGTTGTCGACGTGGATGAGATGCTTCGATCCTGTAACCACGCCTGCCGCACCGAGAAATTGTATGTAGCTCATACTGTGTTTTCTTCACCACAGGGACACAAAGGCACAGAGGAATCAAAAATAGAGAACAGGGATTTTACCTCTTAGTCCGAAACGAAGTCTTTTTGACAGGCCCCATGAAGCCTCGGCGTTCAGATCACAACTTCTTCTCTGTGCTCGGTGTCGGAGCCTGCCCTGCCCTGAGCGCAGCCGAAGAGTGGTGAAACTACTCTTTCGCCGGAGGCGGAACATCGAAGACGTTACTGCCCGGAGCGCTGGCCTCCGGTACGCTGCCATCGTTCACGACGGCTTTGTTCGGAGCGACCGGCACTTCAATGCGGCCTGATCCTTTCTCACCAGCCTTCGCCACCACCCGCATCACTTTCTCGCCCGACGGCGTCTGCAACAGCACGGGAACCTCGGCTCCAGCCCGGCCGCGGTTCTCTATGGTTGCGGTCACCAGAAAACTCTTTGCCTCACTCAGCAGCGGCCGCGCATAAACCGCCTCGACATGAAAGTCCGGCAACCCGCGGTCGCGATACACCCAGTCGTCGAAGAACCACTCCAGGTCGCGCTTCGAGCTGGTTTGCACAAGCCGTTGCAGGTAGCTGGGGTCCTTGTTCGCTCCCGGATGATACGCCGCCAATGCCTTTTGCATCGCCGTGTCGCCTACCATGTCGCGCAGCATCCACATCACGAAGCTTCCTTTGCCCCGCAGATAGAGCTCGTCGTTTGTATTGAGCAGCGTGTTGTCGGCCTCGCTCGCCTGCGTCGCTTGTTTCGACGCTGCCTCAGATTTCGGATGCGCTGCCGCTTCCGCTTGCACCAGCGGCTCGCGATATTCGTCCAGAAAATCCAGCGCCGCCTTCCGTCCCGAACGATAATCGACCAGAACGGTTTGCATGAATCGCTCCATGCCTTCCTGGATCCACGCATGCGGCGAATGGAAGCGCGCCGCAACCTGCGTCGGCATCAGCAGCAACTGTAGCGTGGGAGTGGGCGCCTCGCGCAGTGGGGTAAACAGAATCGCTCCGCTCTGGTAAGGATTGGCGTTGGAATCGCTCAGTTGCACAATGCGCGCGGGCTGCCCGGGTTCGCCCAGCCAGTCATGCAGCAGCGGATCGTTGGCTTCGGCCGCCAAGGCGTAATCCCGCGCCAGTTGCGTGTCTTCGGGCAGATGCAACAACGAGATGGTCGGCCGGTCCAACGACTGATAATTTGCCATCGCAAATGCGGGCACGATCTCCTGCAGGCCGTTGAGCGTGATCGTGTTGCTGAATTCCTTCAGCTTAGCGCCGGCTTGCGTCTCCGTGCTTTCACGGCTCTCGCCGCAGCTGGAGACAGTTGTATTCAGCGCAATGCATAGCGATTCTGTGCTGGCTCCGAGAACGATAATGCGCGCGTCGAATTCGCTGTGTTGATGCCGTTCCTTCCATGCCGCGATCGCATCGAAGACGGTATTGCCCTCGCTCATGCTCACCGCCTCGATCGCCACCGGATACCACACTACGTAGCCCAGCCCGCGTACAGCGGTGAACCCGTCGCTGATCTGATCCCAATCGTTACGTGCAGCCACTTCGTCGGGCGCACCCATACGCGTCAGCCGCGTCCCGTCCGGCGTTATCGTGCCGCCGTATTGAATATCGAGCGTCACCGAATTGGCGGGCGGCACGGCTTTCGGCAGCGTAACGATCGCCTCCGAAAGGCTGCCGGTGTGGTCGATGTCGGAGGTGTAATTTTCGCCCAGCCACTGCAGCGGCTTGTCGTCCAGCGTAAGGCTGTTCCACGCCAGCGACGACGACACCTGCAAAGCAACATTCTGCTGCGCGATCTTGGAATCGTTGCGGAGGGTGATCTTGCCGGTCACGCCCATCACATGGGTTGTGCGGTCGATCTGCACTTCCAACTGGTAGCGGGTGACGGTAAAGGCCTGGCGATCCAAAGCCAGACTGCTGACTCCTGCGCCGGCGAGCAGCAACACTGTGAGAACGAACCGCCTCACTGCGGAGGTTTCCAGAACCAGAGCATGTAGATTAGAAATAGATCGAACACCCAGAGCACAACTCCTGCACAGCGCACATAGGTAGGGTACCAGCTCTTCATGGCCATGCTGGCGTTCAGCGATACTTGTGTCAGCCGCTTCTTTGCCTGGCGTGCTCGCGCGTCAGCCACCACGGCATCGGTTTGAAACAGATAGCGCCAGCCCACCGCTGCCATCAAAATATTGATCGCCGCCAGCAGCACGGTTCCTATCATCGTTTCGGGCCCTCCCACAACGACGGCTTCTGTCGCAACACTACTTCCCCGCCCTCCGTTGCCGTGCGACCTCGTACATCACCACCGCTCCCGCCACGGAAACATTCAGCGACGGAACATGTCCCAACATCGGAATCGACACCAGGAAATCACAGCGCTTGCGCACCAGATCATGCAATCCTTTACCTTCTGCTCCTAACACAATGGCACAATGCATCTTGTAGTCGAGTTCGTCGTAGCTCTGCGTGCCACGTTCGTCCAGCCCAACCGTCCAGACATTGCGCTCCTTCAGCTCGCCCAGAGTACGCGAAATGTTGGTTACACGCGCAATCGGCAAATGCTCCGACGCTCCCGCCGAAGCCTTCACCGCCGTACCTGTCAGCCCCACCGCCCGCCGTTCGGGGATGATGACGCCGTCGGCGCCGGCGCCATCGGCGGAGCGAATCAGCGCGCCCAGATTGTGCGGATCTTCCACGCCGTCCAGCACCACCAGGAAGCTGTACTCACCGCGTCGCTGCTCCAGCAGCGTGTCCACATCCGCATATTGCTTGCCGCTGGTAACCGCGACCACGCCCTGATGTGTATTCGTGTTTGCGGTGCGATCGAGTTGCTCGCGCGGCAGGAAGCGCACCTGCACGCCGCTGGCTCGGCAATCGTCGATCAGGCGCTGCACTCGTTGATCGTGCCGCTCGCGCGCTATGCCGACATACTCGAAGCTGCGCGCGCCCGACTTCAGCGCCTCGCTGACCGCATGAATCCCATAGATGACGACCATGTTTGGAAGTAGTGTAAACGCAGCGGTTGCTTTCAGCTATTGCCGGAAAGTGCGCTCTTCGCCATTCGCTTTTCGCTCTTCGCTGCGGGCTGGCGGCGC
>JASHXK010000555.1 GCA_030043575.1 Terriglobales bacterium | reverse complement strand
ACGCCAGGCCGAGACGCGGAGCAAAGTTGGTATATTTGGTTGGAGCCAGCGTGCTGGGAATGCCGGGATCGCCGGGAAATACCAGCCCTTGCGGCGCGCCTGGATAAACTACCGATTGCTCTCCCAACACCAGAGTTTGAATCTGGTTGTACTTCTCGCTCCAGGGTGGCAAGACATCCCAGCGCAAACCGTAGTTCAGGGTTACATTTGGCCTAATCCGCCAACTATCCTGGCCATAGATGCCAATGTATTTGTCGCGCGGATAGAAGCGATTCGATTGCGCTTGTGTATATGTGCTGGGAAGTCCCAAGAGAAAATCGGCGAAATCTGAGCCCGTCGCAGATCCGGTGAAACTAAAGGAACCGTTATCGGTGGCATCGGGGTCAATGTTGATCTGGTCGAGGTGGAAATCCGCTCCGAACTTCAAAGTATGCTTGCCTATGATCTGGGAAAAATCGTCCGCCCACTGATAGGTATTGTTGGCCTCCGTTAAGCCGGTTATATCAACCCCCATGGTGAAATCGTTAAGTGCGACATTTTCGATTCCTTCAATCTCCGGATTGAGCGCAACAATCGAGGGAGAGCCCGCGGCAGTGACAAATCCCTGCGAAGCCAGGCTTGTACCTACTCCGCCCTGGGGTTGGCCTACCACATTTGCGTCACGGGTATAGCTGAAGTGAATATCGTTGACCTTGTTGGCGCCGTACGTCTTCGTCAAACCGACGCTGAACAGTTGTGAACGCCCGTAGGTCAGGGCATTGAACCCCGGCACATTGGCTCCTCCCTGCGCGGTGGGATAGGGGTTGTTCAGGAAGTAGTCGTCGAGGAAATAATATCCCGAGAGACTACCCCAAGGCGTTGCCGCATCGATACGAGCGCCACCTTTATCGTCGCGCAGAGTTTCATTTTCGGCGGCTGTTGAGAAAACATTGGAGCCAACGTTCGGCAGCGGTATATATTGCAGCAAGTTCTTTGCCGGAGTTGACCAAGCGCTCTGGGGAATAACGGCGTTGGGAAATACGCATTGCGAGCTGCTGGTGCAACCAGCCGTGTAGTAGCTCTCACCCGGCGTCACGGTGTAGCCGAGCTTCTGCGAGAGCGAAGTAGCCAGCGCCTGACCGTTAACCTGTCCCGTCAACTGACTGGCAAGATCGCTAAGATCACCGTTTCGGTCTTGCAGCGAAGGGACTGTAATCAGACCCGTATCGACGCCTTCCGTCAGCCGGGTACCTTGATAATCGACGAAGAAGAATACCTTGTCCTTCCTGATGGGCCCACCCAGGGTTCCGCCATACTGGTTTTGATCGTAGGCAGCACGGGTGGAAGAAAAATAATTGCGGGCGTCCAAATCGGTGTTGCGAAGGAATTCGAAAAGGCTGCCATGGATCTGATTGGTTCCCGACTTGGTGGTAACGATTACCTGGCCACCACTGAAGTTGCCATATTGGGCGTCGAAGCCGCTGGTCAGAACCCGAAACTCCTGAATCGCATCCAGGTTAGGGATAACAGCGGTGCCCATATTGAACGTTTCTTGCACGTTGGCTCCGTTTACCACAAAGCCGTTTGCGGTTTCCCGCTGACCGCTGATTGACATGTTGCCCGGGTTGAGGTCACCCGAGGGCGAGGTATTGGTGCAGCCCGCCATCAGGACCGCATTCGGTTGCGAAGTATTCACCGGAACGACTCCCGCCTGGATCGCCAGCAGATCGGTATAGCCACGACCATTCAGCGGCACCGCGGTCATCTGCTTTTCGCCGATGGTTTCGCCCAACTGGGTGGAGGTGGTGTCGACCAGCAGACTGCTGTCGGTAACGTCAATCGTGGTGTTGTCCGACATCAGCGTCAACAGGACATCGGCTGTCACCGGCTCACCCTTGGCTACGTTCAGTCCCTCGGTCTTATAGGTCTTAAAGCCGGAGGCAGTCACGCTGAGCGTGTAGGAGCCGGGATCTACGTCGAGAAAGCGATAAGAGCCATTGCCGTCGGAGGTGGTGACCTGGGGCTGGCCGCCGGTGGAGGTCTCCAGGGTGACGGTGGCTCCGGCGACCACCGCTCCGCTGGGATCGGTCACCGTGCCGGACAGGATGGGGGCGTTGTCGGCGCGCGTCATGGGCGTCAACAGGAAGAATGCCGCAGTCACCAGAACGATCACGCTTGCCCAGGTCCGCCAGGAAAACCTTGTCGATTGCCGCTGCATACCGCGACTTCCTAAATGAAATTGAATTTCAATTCCATGATCAACCGGGCGGGGCCGAATTCCCTGTGATCGGAGTCACTCACCCAGGTGATGCAATGCCAATGGCAACCGGGATGGGCGATGTTTCCTTGCAGCCGATGGCGCCACACTCGTCTTCACGGTCGCCCCTCTGCCTTGTCGGGAAGGCCCGAGACGCGAGCGCTTCACCCGTAATATAAATCTGGCATGAATTTGCGGCGCAGATTGTAGTATCCGGGCTTTTGTTCGTTACGCTTTGGTGATACTGTCAATTTCTTGCCGATCGTCTTGCGGGGAGTGGATCGTCGTGCCGACTGCCGAAGCCAGCAACAACAACGTCTATGACCTGATCGTCGTGGGTAGCGGCCCGGCCGGACAGAAGGCGGCGATCTGCGCGGCCAAGATGCGCAAGAAGGTCGCGGTGGTTGAGCGCAAACGCACCATCGGCGGGGTGTGCGTTCACACGGGCACGATCCCCAGCAAGACCTTTCGCGAAGCGATCCTCTATCTGAGCGGGCTGCGCCAGCGCACGTTCTACGGGCGCGGTTATGCGTTGAAAGACAGCATCTCGATGGAAGACCTGGTCTTCCGCTCGGATGCGGTGATGGCGCGCGAGATCGAGGTGATCAAGGCGCAGCTGCGACGCAATCGGGTGACGGTGTACGAGGGCAACGCGCGATTCCTCGATGGCCACAGCCTGGAGGTGTCCAACGAAGAAGGTTACACCCTGCTGCGCGGAAATTTCTTTGTGATCGCCTGCGGCACCCGGCCAGCGCACAGCGCGGATATTCCCATCGACGGCAGACGCATCTTTGACTCGGACCAGGTTCACGAACTGGATGAACTGCCGCGCGAGTTGATCGTGGTGGGAGCGGGGATCATCGGGCTGGAATATGCCTCGATGTTTGCGGCGCTGGGGGTGAAGGTCACGCTGCTGGATCAGCGTCCCACATTGTTGGACTTCGTCGATCGTGAGATTGTCGAGAGCTTGTGCTTTCAGCTGCGGCAGCTGGGAACAGTTTTTCGGCTGGGAGAAAAAGTGGTGCAGGTCGGCCTGGACGAGGAGCGCGACCGAGTCTTTGCCAAGCTGGAGAGCGGGAAAACCGTTCACGGATCGGCGCTGCTGTACGCGGTGGGCCGGCAGGCAAACAGCGATCAGTTGAATCTGGAGGCGATCGGGCTCGCGCCCGACGGACGCGGCAAGCTGAACGTCGACGAGCACTTTCGAACATCGGTGCCGCATGTCTACGCCGCGGGTGATGTCATCGGCTTTCCCGCGCTGGCCAGTACCTCGATGGAGCAAGGCCGGCTGGCGAGTTGCAACATCTTTGGCGTGGCCGCCAACATTCCGCCGAACCTGATTCCGTACGGCGTTTACACGATTCCCGAGATCTCGATGGTGGGCGCGACGGAAGAGCAACTCACCGGCGACAAGGTGCCGTATGAGATCGGCATCTCGCGCTACGCGGAGTTGGCCAAGGGCCAGATGCTGGGCGACGATCAAGGATTTCTCAAGCTGATTTTCGATCCGCGCAGCCTGAAACTGCTCGGCGTGCATATCATCGGCGAGCGCGCCGCGGAGATTGTCCATATTGGACAGGCGGTGCTGGCGATGGGTGGTTCCATCGAATACTTTCGCGATACGGTGTTCAACTATCCCACATTGGCGGAGGCCTACAAGGTGGCAGCGCTCGATGGCCTCAACAAATTGTGAAGTGGGACGGCAACGCAAATTGTTCTGCGAGGAACAATCGCAAGTCTTACGTCAAGATTTGAGCGCAACCGACTGTTAACTCTCTTGGTTCGTCAAGGACTTCCCGCCGAAAACCCGTTATCAGCCTGGCAGTTTTCCCATTTTGGGAATCCCCTTCCCCCGGATTCGACCCTCTCAGTGGGAAATTTCTCGCCCGCCGGCTCATACCTCGAAGATCCGATACACCGCTCCGCCGTTTAGCGACTGGTTAATCGCCAGCGCTACGTTGTGCACCGGAGTGCCCGCGGTGGTTTTCCCGTCCGGACTGCCGGCGTGCGCGTGTCCGTGCACCACCAGGTCGGCCCCGTGACGGTCGACGACTTCCATCAGACGCGAGCTTCCCAGGTACGGATAGATTTCCAGCGGCTCGCCTTTGACGGTGTCGCCAATGGGAGCGTAATGCAGCACCACGACGCGCTTTTT
>JASHXK010000554.1 GCA_030043575.1 Terriglobales bacterium | reverse complement strand
CGATCGCACTGGCTTTATTCCTGCCCAACCTCATCTGGGAGGCGCATCGGCATTTTCCAACGATTGAAGATCTCGAGAATGTGCGCCGCGAAGGAAAGAACGTCGTGCTCGGTCCGCTGGCGTTCGTCAAGGAGCAGATCATCGACATGCACCCGATACTGCTCTTCGTGTGGCTGCCGGGTCTGATCTGGTTATTGCGGGAGCGCACCTGGCGCGTCCTTGGCCTAATCTTCGTGGTGTTTTTCGTCACGATGGAACTCGAGCACGCCAAGAACTATTACCTCTTCCCGATCTATCCCATGTTGTTCGCCGCCGGCGCGATCGTGATCGAGCACTGGCTGGCGAATCGCGCCGCTTCGACGCGCGCTGCCGTTGCCGCGGTGATCGTACTCACAGCGATTCCTCTGGTCATTATGTCCACCTGGATGTTATCGCCGGAGCACCTGCTCGCCTTCCAGAACGCCATCGGCTTCAAGCCGGCCAAGCAGGAAGTTCACCACGAATCGTTTCTGATGCAGCCGATCGCCGACCAGTTCGGCTGGCCGGAGCTGGTGCGGCAAGTTGCCGACATCTACAACTCGCTGCCGCCGGAGCAGCGGGCCGAAACCGGCATCTGGGCCGGCAATTACGGCGAGGCGGGTGCGATCAATCTGTTCGGCCCGAAATATGGATTGCCGACGGCCTACTCACGCCACCAGAATCACTGGTACTGGGGCCCTCCACCGCAGGTCTACAAGAACCTCATCGTGATTGAGTGGAGTCTCGACGATGTACAGGACAGCTGCACGTCGTACCAGAAATTCGATCGCTACAACCGCTTCGCGATGGGCGAAGAGAATAGCCCGATTTACTTATGCCGCGGCGTGAAGTTCGATATCCAGAAGATCTGGTGGCACTCGCACCACTGGAACTGAAGCTAATTGCTAATGGAAGTAGGTGCCTCACGCGAAGACGGAATTAAGAGAAATCGCGGGGGGCAGGCAGGACGAGATAGGGCTTTCATTTGATCTTTGTTTGCTTGAATACTGCGTAGGACGACACTGCCAGCAGTGCATAGGCCGGGAGAACAAATATGAGAACCTTCTTGGCAATCCCGACGCGATGACATGATAGGAAATGAACGGAATCAGGATGACAAAGCCAATGGCGCAGTATAGCGCGTATCTTTTGCTGAGAACCTTCTTCCAGTTCATGGCTTTGTTATATTCCCAGCTTCTTGACTTCCTCGTTGTAGTACTTGCGATAGAGGATGTCCCACTCCTGTGAGCCTTCCAGGATGGTGCGGCGCTGACTTTCGATCTTCTGCCGGGCGGCAGCGTCGATCTTCGCCTCCTGTGCCATCAGCAACTCCAGCAGGCGGCGCGTTTCCAGGCGGATGCTGTTACGGTCTTCGACGAAGTCGACATTGTCCATGTCGGCCAGCGTGTCGGCCACCGCGTGCGCCAGCTTGTTGATCTTCTCCCGGCTAATCCTCATGGCGTCTTTCCAGAGCCGTGAGAACCGCAGATCCCTCGACTTCGCTGCGCTCTGCGCGGGATGACGCATGCCAACGATGGTTCATTCTCATAGGACTGCCTTGTATTTGCGCACCAGCTCGTTCTTAACCTTCTTGAACATCTCCTGATAGTTGGCGCCGCTGCGCTGCATCTCCTCGGAGTAGGTGTCGAGAATGATGCGAACCTCGTCGTTGATCCGGTCTTCCAACGTCAACTCCTCAACGAGGGCGGCATGAACGCGCTCGGTCGCGGCCGGCTTATCGGTTGTCTCGATAAACTCGCCCTCAATCAACTTGTTGGTGATTTCGCGGGCGAGATAGCCCACATATTCTTTGGAAAAAAGCATGCTTGCTCAAGTCGTATGCAAAAACAGCTTAGTCTAACACAGAGATTTTGCCCGCTTGCGTGGGCGCGCACTCAGCAATGAGCGGGCATTCTGAAGAAGCGCAGCTCTTCTAAGCGAGCCAGGGTGACCAGCGTGGTATTCTGCTGAGCCGACACCCACGCATCCGGTGAGCCTCACGACGAACCCTTCGCCGCGCAAGCGCAGCGAATATGGAGTGGAGCGGAATGAACCTCTGGGCGGACTTCCTGACCAACGACGGAAGGTTGATCCACAAGTGGAAGCACTACTTCCCGATTTACGAGCGCCACTTCCGCGATTTTGTGCACAAGCCGGTGACCATGCTGGAGATCGGCTGCGGCCTGGGCGGCTCGCTGCAAATGTGGAAGCGATACCTCGGCCCGCATGCCACCATCATCGGGATCGACATTCTCCCTGAGTGCAAGGCCTACGAAGAGGATCAGATTGAGGTCAGAATCGGTCCCCAGCAAGACACTCAGTTCCTGCAGGGACTGGTCGACGAGTTTGGACCGCCCGACATCGTGTTGGACGATGGCAGCCACATGATGAGTCATGTGGTCAGGACTTTTGAATACCTTTATCCCCGCACAGCCAGGAACGGCGTCTACATGGTTGAGGACCTTCATACTGCCTACTGGGAGGAATACGAAGGCGGTTTTCGCCGGCTGGGAACGTTCATCGAGCGCTGCAAGACGCTACTGGATGAATTGAATGCCGATCACACGCGCGACGCTCTTCCCGCAACCGAGTTCACGAAGAGCACCCTGGGCATGCACTTCTATGACAGCGTGGCTGTCTTCGAACGCGGTAGGCACACCAAGAAGTGGGCGCCCGGGATCGGTCGCGAGACGTGATCTGAAAAAGTCCCGTCCGGTCAGGTGTCGGCGTTGCTGCGCGGGAGTATGATGGGCTTTCCCTGCTGACAAAAACGGCGCCACGGAACGAGAACGCCATGTCCGACGACTTGTCCGGCTTAAAAGACGATATGACCGCCTTCATCCTGGGGCACGGCTTGAGCCGCTTCCAGGGCTATGTCACCGAGGAGGTCCACAGCGTGATGTGGGACCCGCGTGACAATCCGGAGAGCTGGAAGGATTTCGTCGAGCTGGCCAAGAAGGCGGGCGCACAGTTTCTCTCGATGGATGAAGAGGTGCTGCAGCGGGACGAGCTGGACTACCTGATTCAGCGTCTGCAGCACACCGCGTTTCCCAGCGATGACGACATGGAGGAAGCGCGCTGGCTGCGCACGTACATCGGCAAGACCGGTTTCATCCAGTTAGGCTGGCCGCATCAGGGCATCATGTTTCTTTTCGAAGTTTCCACCGAGTGGTACGAGCGTTACCAGCATCTGCTGGATCTGGTTGAGGACTTCGGCAGCGTGGCCATCGACGACAGCGATCAGGACGACGAACACTGAACCACCCCAGAAGACGCAAAAGCGGCGTCTTTCGGGGGTCCCGGCACCGCGCGCCCATAGGATTGGGTAATGAAAGGTAATCGTTAAACGGTGCGCTGGCTCCTACGCAACGCCGATCCGCAGGACGTGCAGCGGCTGGCGCTCGAGTCAAACCTGCCGCCTTCGTTAGCCCGGCTGCTGATCGTGCGCGGTGTTCGCTCCACTGAGCAAGCCCACAAATTTCTCTCTCCATCCCTCCAGGATCTGCACGATCCCTATTTGCTAACCGGCCTGCGCATAGCCGTCGAACGGCTGCGCGCGGCGATTGAGTGCGGCGAAACCGTGCTCATCTACGGCGACTACGACGTTGACGGCACGACTGCCATCGTCATCCTCAAGACCGCGCTGGAACTTTGCGGCGGCAAGGTTGACTACCACGTGCCGCATCGAATTCGCGAAGGTTACGGCATGCGCGATGAGGTGATCGAGCAGGCCGCCGAGCGCAGTATTCGCCTCATCGTGAGCGTCGATACCGGCATCCGTGCCTTCGCCGCGGCCGATACCGCCTCGCGTTGCGGTGTCGATCTTATCGTCACCGACCATCACTTGCCGCAGTCCGACGGTGTCCCCAAAGCCCTGGCCGTAGTCAATCCCAATCAGCCGGGTTGCGAGTATCCCTGCAAGTCGCTTTGTGGCGCCGGCGTCGCCTTCAAG
>JASHXK010000553.1 GCA_030043575.1 Terriglobales bacterium | reverse complement strand
CGCTGCAGTTCGGCGAGCTGATCAGCAAGCACACGGCACCGTTCGCGATCCGCAGGCTCTGCCACGGAAAACTGTTTCGATCGCGCGATTTGCAAGCTGGTGGACATGTCGATCAACTGCCCGAGCAGTGCGATGGCCGTGTTGATCGGCCCAACAAACTGGGTTGGCAATCCCGACCGCAGCAGCGTTCGGCGCATCCGCGACGTGCCTATGGTCGAATATTGGATAAGTTCCTGCTGGAACTCGAAGGTCGTGGCGCCGGAGGCGATCCGCCGGAATAACCTCTCAATCGACTGCAGCCGCGTCTCGATGGCCTCAACCACGTCCGAGGCGGGATGCACGCGGCGAAAGACGAACTCCACCACCACGGTGATCACCAGGCCAATCCACACAACGCCCGCCAGCCACAGCGTGCCCTCCGTGCGCTTCTCAATCGTGAGATAGGTTTGATCCCACAGGGGTATCGCTCCGGCAAGCGTGAAACCGAAGCCGACTGCAGTTGGGTAATCGGGGAGGATGCGAATGAGGTAAAACGCCAGAAAGAGGGAAATGGTAATCCACAGGAAATGAGTCAGCGGATCGCCCGTCATGGCGATCACGCCGACCAGGGTGTACACGGTAGCGAGCAAGTACATGATCGCGGCGCGGATTCCGAACTTCAGCGTTAACGCCGGACTCTCACGACTGAGAAGGAAGGTGTAAATGGCTCCCAGAAACCCGTATGGAGTCTGAAACGTCATGATCACGATCATGATGAGCGTGGCGGAAATCGTGAGGCGGGCCACGACCCATGCGCGTCCCGGATACGGAGCAAGTTCGGACTTAAGGAACTTCCAGAACCATACGCCGGCGCTGTCCAGAGTTCGCGACTGCGCGGGCGCAGGGAGCGCGTGGTCAAGAGTCGACATGAGCTCTACTTTCCTTCGGGACGGTCCGGCCGCATGACGACGACGGCCGATTCGCTCAGACGGAATGGCTCGGTCTCGGCGGCAAGAATGCGCACGCGCACCGGGAAGCGTGTCGCCAGATGCACCCAATTCAGCGAGCGCTGAATATCGGGCAATCCGGGTCCGAACGAGCCGACCAGGGTATTGTCCGGCTGGACACCGAAGCCCACGCTGTCGACGACGCCGTCGTAACGCACATTGGGACGCGACAGCACATAGACGTCGGCATGCATTCCGGGATGGATGTGCTTCAGCTGGGTCTCGCGGAAGTTGGCCACCGCCCACCACACCCGCGTGTCAATGAGCGTGAACATCTGCTGGCCGATATGGGCGTATGCCCCCTGCGAAATGGTGAGGTTGGTAACGCGCGTGTCGAAGGGCGCGTAGACGCGGCAGTTGTTCAGGTTGTATTCGGCGTCGCGGATGATCGCAGCCCTGCCGGGACGCTGCGCTGTCAGCGGCTCCAGCGTCAGGACGCCGTGTTGGGATTGCGCCAGCTGCGAATGACTCTGGCTCTGCGTGGCCTCCGCCTGATCGTATTGCGCTTTGGCCGATATTAGCTGCGCCTCGGCTTGCGCTACCTGCGAGCGCGCCCGGTCGACCGCCTGCTTTCCCGCAGTCACAGCGGTTCTGGCCTGATCGACCTGATCGACCGTGACAAACTGCTTGGCCAGCAGTGGCTCGATGCGATGAAAGTTGTTGTACGTGTATTCGTACTCTGCCTGCAGACGATCCAGTTCTGCTTTGCTGCTGTCGACATTCGCCTGCGCTTCCTTGACCGCCGCTGCCGCGTGGTCAACGTTGGCCGCCGCGTTCACCGTGTAGGCCTGCGCTGCACCGACGGCGCTCTGTTGTGAGGCAATCGTCCGGCTCTCATCGACGATCTGCCCTTCCAGCGTGCTTAGGTCCGATTTGGCTTTCTCGAGTGCATATTCGTAAGGCCGGGGATCAATCTCAAACAGCAAGCCGCCCTGCTTAACGAATTCGTTGTCCTGCACTGGCAGCGCGATAAGCGGTCCCTCAACCTGAGGAGCGATGCCGATGAAATTTGCGAAAACCTCGGCATCATCAGTTCGCGGATATTTGTCGGTTATGTGGATCACCAGCCCGCCGGTGATCACTGCGGCCGCGACGATGCTCCAGCTGACGATCTTTCCCCGACGACTGCGCTGAACAGGAGGTGCGGCGGCGGTTTGAGGCAACATAGGATTTCTTCCCAATTCAGCTGAAGAACACAAGCCAGGTCGTAAATGTATAAAACAGAGCCAGGCACGGATACACCAGGATCAAAGGAGACAGTTCTTTCTCGAAGTTCGTGCGCACGAAGATGAATCGCGTGATAACTGCCAGCGCGATGCCGATGATTCCGCACAGAAGCCAGGCGGGAAAAAACGATCCCAGGATGTTGAACGACGGTGCGCGCGAGCAGCCAGCGTCCAACGATACTGCGGCTACGCAGAGGCTGGCCGACGCGGCGCGCCGCCAAAATGAACTCGCCGATGTTTTCATCTTCATCTCAGGGCGTCTTCCCATAGAGCAGGTCCCCGGTTTGATAAGCCAGCGCGGCCAGCCCGGTAAGCAGGTTCGCGCGCGCGCTTACATCCTCGCTGCGCGCATCCGCCAGAGTCTTTTGCGCTGACACCACGTCGATCTGGCTGCGCAAACCGTAGTTATACGACTCCAGCGCAGCATTGTAGGACTCGGTCGCAGCTTCCAGCAGCGCGGCCGCTGCCTTCTGCTGACGCAGTGCCGTACGCGCGTTCGAATATGCCGCCCAGACCTGGTTTTCCACCTGGTCGCGCATCGCGTCGATACTCGCCTGCGCCTGTTTTTGATCGGCGTGAGCTTTGGCCAGGCGGTTCTCGCGGGCCAGGCCGTCGAACAGGGTCCAGCTCAGAGTGAGTTGCGCATCCCACGTTTGCAGGGTTCCCGAATAGACGCCCGGCATGTTGTTCTGCACGCCGTAAGCGCGAATCTCGCCGCCGTTGCCGTCAAAGCTCAACTTGGGGAAATAGGCTCGCTTCGCCGAACTGACTTCCGCATTCGCCGCTCGCAGCTCCGCGACGCGCTGCATCAGGTCAGGACGCTGTGCCAGCCCCTTGTTGATTGAGGTCTCAACCGTATCGACGATGTTGTCCGGCATCTTGATGTCGTGAATGCTCTCGACTTTGAACT
>JASHXK010000552.1 GCA_030043575.1 Terriglobales bacterium | reverse complement strand
GTTCCCCGACGAACTGCAGCAAACTGGCCGCACCGCCTTCGATCCTGGCCGCTGCAATGGCGATGAAGAACAGCAGAAAGGGGACCGAAAGTCCGTCGTTCAGTCCCGCTTCGACATTGAGCGCCTGGCGGATGCGCATGGGGAGGCGCGAACTGGTCACAATGATTTGGCCGAGCCCGGCGTCCGTTGGCGCGAGGACGGCGGAGAGAATCCCGCCCTCCCAGAGCGACAAGCGCGGGAAGACAAGACGTGCCGCGATCGCACCGCAAAGAATCGTCAGCAGCATCCCGGCGCTCAGCAGTCGTGCAGGTAAGGATCCAATACTGCGCAGCAGGCGCAGATCGGTTCGACTGGCATCGGTGAACAGGAGCAGCACTAACCCGAGCTCAGCCACGCTGAGAAAGACATTGCCTGTTACCCCGAAGGCGGCAATTCGCGACCAGTGTGGGTGCATCAGCATCCCCAGAGCCGTGAACACGATCGGCGCGGTCAGAGGAGTTTTCGCGATTGGTTCTGAGAGCAGCGCGTAGACAAGAAGGACGATGACGAAAATCGCGACGATAACCATTGCTGTCTGCAATTGTATGGAAATGGGATACGCTGCAAATTCTCATGGCTGCGCCGACAACTGTCGGTGATGCTAACCGCAGCCAATGGTGACGCTTGAACCTGGCCTGGTTAACCGCCGGCGATGAGGTCGCGTCGCAAAAGCGGCAGCCGAATGGCTGTGAACAGGCCATAGCGTAAATTACGTTCCTGCACCTGACAAGTGCTTCTCGGGGACGCAGACTACTTGCTGCCAGTCGCGACCAGTGGTTTGCGGGGATAGTTATGTAATCGCAGCTGAAATATAATCTCCTGCCTATGCCAGTCGCGAGCGGTACGAAGTTCGGTCCCTACGAGGTCGAATCCCTGGTGGGCTCCGGCGGTATGGGTGAGGTCTACCGCGCGCGCGATACCCGGCTGCAGCGTACCGTGGCCATCAAGATCCTTCCCGCACATCTCTCGTCGCACCCAGACCAGCACGCGCGCTTCGTGCAGGAAGCAAAATCCATCTCCGGACTGCAACACCCCAACATCTGCGTGCTCTACGACATCGGCTCCGAGGGCGGCACTGACTTCATGGTCATGGAGTACGTCGAGGGCCGCCCGCTCGACCGCATCGTTACTTCCGGCGGCCTGCCGGCCAATGTGGCCATCAAGTACGCTGTGCAGGTGGCCGATGCGCTGGCGCGTGCCCACAGCGCTGGCGTCGTACACCGCGACCTGAAGCCGGCCAACATCATGGTCGACGAAAGCGGGCTGGTGAAGGTGCTCGACTTCGGGTTGGCAAAAATGGCGGCCGCGCAGACCGCAGCCGGTGGTCAGGGTGAGACGATGGCAGCCGGTGCAACCAGCCCGGGCGTGATTGTCGGGACCCTTGCCTACATGTCGCCAGAGCAGGCCGAAGGAAAGGTGGTCGACGCGCGCAGCGACGTATTCTCCTTCGGCTCGGTGCTTTACGAGATGCTGACGGGCAAGCGCGCATTTGATGCGCCGTCAGGCACGGCTCTGCTGGCTGCGGTACTGCGTGACGATCCGACGCCGGTCAGCGAACTCAGGCGCGATGTGCCGCCTGAGGTTCGGCGAGTCGTTAACCGATGTCTGAAGAAGAACCCAGCAGAGCGGTACGCATCCGGAGTCGAACTCGCACAGGACCTTCGCCAATGCCGCGAGCTGCTTTTTCCTGAATCGGGTGTAGCGCTGACGCCTGCTCGCATCATGCGTGTGGCGAAGCGGCCGAGTGTTCTCGTACCCGTTCTGATCGCCCTCATCCTGGTGTGCGCGGGAGTCGCTTGGGTAGTGAAGCGCTCTCGCGACGTACGCTGGGCGCGCGAGGTGGCCATCCCTGAGATCAGGCAGCTCTACGATCAGGGCAAGTATGGCGCCGCGGCTCCTCAGGGAGCATTCGACACCGAGTTCCAGCTCGCGACCAAAGCCGAGCAGGCGATCCCCGGCGACCCTGAACTCGCCAAGCTCTGGCTGCTCATCTCGTATCCGGTGACGCTAGAAACAGAACCTCCCGGAGCTAAGGTTTATCGTCGCGAATACGACGGCAGCAAAGACTCGTGGGAGTACGTGGGAACGACTCCTCTGAAGAATGTTCGCCAGCCTCGCGGAATATTTGTCTGGAAATTCGAGAAGCCCGGTTACGGCACGGTTCTGCGCTTAACTTCAGCCCTGTTTTCGCGATATTACATACCTGCCGGCGATGCGGTCGCAGCGCAGGTCACGCTGGACGAGACGACGAAGATTCCCGCGGGGACGGTTCGCGTTTCTCCAGAAAAATACTTCAAGTCGTTGTTTATTCCCGGCTACGACGGTATGCCAGAGTTACCGCTGAGCGACTATTGGATCGATCAGTACGAGGTGACGAACCGCGAGTTCAGGGCATTCGTCGATCAGGGCGGCTACCAGAGGCGCGAGTATTGGAAGCAGCCCTTCGTGCGTGACGGCAAGCCACTCAGTTGGGAAGAGGCGATGGCACTCTTCCGTGACGCCACCGGACGGCCGGGGCCAAAGGATTGGGTAGCCGGCGAATATCCCAAAGGTCACGATGATTATCCCGTGACCGGCATCAGTTGGTACGAAGCGGCAGCTTACGCGGAGTTTGCCGGCAAGAGCCTGCCGACCATCTATCACTGGAACCGCGCCGCCGGACCATACCTGGCTTCAGAGATTGTGCCCGCAAGCAATTTCGGGGGCACGGGAGTTCTCCCCGTCGGCAGCAAACAAGGTCTGGGTCCGTGGGGCACCTACGACATGGCGGGCAATGTGAAGGAGTGGATCGGGACGGAAGCGGAAGACGGCAAGCGCTACGTGCTCGGCGGTGCATGGGACGAGCCCAACTATATGTTCATCGATCCCGATGCGCAGTCGCCGTTTCTGCGCGCGTCCGACATCGGCTTTCGCTGCGTCAAGTACATCGACCCAAATTCGATCCCCAAGCAGGCGTTCGCAGCGATGCCGACGCCGCGGCGCGACCTGACGAAAGAGAAGCCGGTTTCTGATCAGCTCTTCGAGGCCTACAAGGGACTTTACTCGTACGATAAAAGTCCGCTGGACGCCAAGGTCGAGCCGGTCGACAGCAAGGATGAGGACTGGACGATTCAGAGGATCACCTACGCGGCTGCCTATGGTCACGAGCAGGCGATTTCTTACCTGTTCCTGCCCAAGAAGGGCAAGCCGCCATATCAGGTCGTGCTGTTCTTTCCCGGTTCCGGCGCCCTGAGCCTGCGCCAGTTTGCCGTGCAAACATCCGCTTCTCTCGATGCCATTGTTCGCAGCGGACGGGCCGTTCTCTACCCAGTCTATAAGAGCACCTACGAGCGTGGCGACGGTATGGAGTCGGATTCGGCCGACACGAGCAGTAACTGGCGAGACCACGTCATCATGTGGGTCAAGGATGCGTCGCGCGCCATTGACTACGCACAAACGCGGCCCGACCTCGACCACGACAAGATTGCCTATTACGGCTACAGTTGGGGCGCGGTCATGGGAGCCATTGTTCCTGCCGTGGACCAGCGGATCAAGGTCGTCATCATTGCCCTAGGTGGTCTGAATTTTGAGAAATCCCTTCCGGAAGTTGAGATCATCAACTTTCTTCCCCATGTTAAGCAGCCGGTGCTGATGCTCAACGGGCATTACGATTTCTTCTTCCCCGAGCAGGCGACGCAGGTGCCGTTCTATAACCTGTTGGGCTCGTCAAAAGATAAAAAGAAACGAATGGTTTACGACACCGGACACGCTGTCCCGCGCAACGAGCTCATCAAGGAAACTTTGGATTGGCTAGATCTTTACCTGGGGCCGATAAATTGAAGTCATGGCAAGTCGCTGCCTGCGAATCATAGCTAATCCGCGTAGGTGGCCCACAAACGCGGTTCGAGCAAAGTCAGCCCGATGTAGAGTTAGGTCCGGCCAGTGTGTACGAATACTTTCCTTGCTACTTGGCCATTTAACGCCATGTCGGAAAGTGGGGCGTGCACTCAGATGGCCAACACTCTCCGGTTCAACCGGTCTTGGGATGTGGTTGGTATGCGATCCGGGAAGTCGGCAAACCATACAGGATTGTCCCCAAATGGATTCACGCAAGCTTCCTAGCCTAGATCCGGGAGTTTCTTCTCCAGCGAGACATACAAGCAGACGCTGTCGCTGTGTCTGGGTACCATGCGAGCACTGTTTGTGCCGGAGCGATGGGTTAGTCGGTGGGTTCGGCGGAGCCCTTGGTCGGGCGAACGAAATACGAGTTCACCGCGTTGAGCAGCGCGTCCCGATCCAGGCAAGGCACCGTTTCTTTGTACTGCGCCCTCCAGCAGACCTGATTTACCAGATCGCGAGGATGACAGGGCCGCAAAGGTTCCCTCATTTCCTTGCGGATTACATGGATCAACTCATTGATCGTCTCACCCTTGCATTCCAGCCCGCAGGTACCGCAAACGGCACGGAAGATCGCGTGGAACTGCTCTTCGGTGACCGTGCCAAGTTCGATCTTGGTTTGAATTCTTCGCAGGAATGCTTCGTCCACCAGCGAGGCAGGGTCCAGATTGGTGGCGAACACGACACAGGGATCAAAGGGAATCTCGACCTTCCTGCCACCCGACAAAGTGAGGAAGTCGATTCTGCGATCCAGCGGCACGACCCAGCGGTTGAGCAGTTCTTCCGGACGGATACGCTGGCGGCCGAAATCGTCGATGATCAGGATGCCGTTGTTGGCCTTCATCTGCACTGGAGCGGTATAGATCTTGGAAATGGGATGGAACTGCAGCTCCAGCATTTCGCTGGTGAGTTCTCCGCCGACCAAGACAGTCGGACGATGGCAGAGGATCCAGCGCGCGTCACCACTCTGCGAAACGGGGTCATAGACCGGTTTGTGAGTTTGCGCGTCGTAGACGCAAATAATCTGACCCTCGATCTCCACGGCGTGCGGCACCCATACGCGATCGTCCGAAAGCACTTGCGCCAGAGCGGTTGCGACCGTGCTCTTTCCCGTGCCGCTCGGTCCGTACAGGAAAACCGACGCGCCCGAATTCAGCGCGGTGCCCAGCTGTTCCAGGACCGTGGCATCGAGAACCAGATGGGCGAAGGCGCGTTCGACGTCGGGAGGATGCACCGCCAGATGGCGGACACTTTGTTCACGGACCTGCTGGATGTAATGCTCCAACGAAACCGGAGCCGGTCCCGTGTACTGGTTCATGGACATCAATTCCGACGCCCGCGACCTGCCTTGCGAAGTAATTGCGATCTGCGGAATGTTTCCGGTCATTCCCCTGACTTCGCAGAGCTGCTCGGAGCGCATGCGGCGGAGCAACTCGTTCATGACTCCGAAACTGAGCCGAGTGCGGTCGGCCAGTTCGCGCAAAGACAAAGGACTGGAGATGTAGAGGATCTTCAGCATCAGATCCTCGAGGATAGATTGGCGAATTCCCAGTTCGGCAATGGTGTCGGGAGTGTGGAGCGGACCACGCCAGAGCTCAGCTTTCACCGGGGCATCCTGCGCTCGCGGCTGCTGCACCGCAACCGATCCGGAAGTGCGCAGCGGGCTCCGCGAAGCGTCGATCCTGGCCCCCGAATCCAACGGGCGTGCCGGCTGCCGGGCCACCGATCCGGAAGTATACAAAGGACTACGCCAGGGATCGGATTTGACCGACGATGCATCAGGCGTACGTCCCGACTGCGGGGTAACCGATCCGGAAGTGTGCAACGGGCTGCGCCAGGCGTCGCTCTTGGACTTAGACGGATCCATTTCTGCTCCTGTGGTCTGACTGCTTACTGATACTAACCGTTATCGATCCAATCGTCACCGAATTAAACACCGCGGCAGCTCGCGCCCACTATCCAATCCCAGGCAACTCTCTGATCGCCTCCGCCAGCGCTTCCATGCTTCGCAGGAATGGCGCCCAACGCGGGTCGGCGCGGAATGGGTCGAGCACCGGATTCACCGCTGCGGTAGCGAGGAACGCGAAACCAGAATCTCGCGCCCGCTCCAGTTCTGCGAACCCACGATCCAGCTCACCCAACGCTCCGTAAATTGCAGCCGCATAGTAGGCGCCCTCCGCGAGCGGAGCGGAATCCACCCGGGCCAGAACGTTGCTGGCGTTCTCGTATTCCCCTGCGAGCGCTGCCAGGTAGCCTTGCAACATCTCCCCTGCGATGTCCTGATTCTTCCGTACGAGCTCATCCCCCTCAGTCATCGCTTCCAGGAATCGTCCCGCGCGGGCAAGAGCAATCGCTCGCACCGCCTGCGCGGTCGAGAAATCCGGATTGATCTCCAGCGTTCGTCGCAGCTGTGCCTCAGCCTCATCCCACCGTCCCTGGTAATACAGCATCAATCCGTAGCAATAGTTGATCGGCCGCATCAGCGGATCGATTTCGCAACCCGCCCGGGCATGTTCCAATGCTTCTTCGAGACGCCCACAGGCGGCCAGAGCCTGCGCGTAAGCGTAGCGCGCAATGGCGGAGTGGGGATTCAGTTCCAGCGCTCTTTCGCCTTCCCAAAGCGCCTGGGGCAGATTGAAATCCGCAAAGATCTCGGTAAGAGTTAGAGCTGCGTGTGCTTCGGAGAGCGTCTCGTCGAGTTCAATGGTCCGCCGTCCATACTCTTTGGCGCGCGCCAACGCCTCTGCCGTATCCACTCGGCCCACGACAGCCAGCATGGCGTACGCAATGGCCATGCAGGCGTATGCCGGAGCGCACTGCCGGTCAGCATCGATGGCCTGCTGATAAAGCTCGATGCCGGCCTGCAAGCCGTCGGGAGTCCATTCGATTGCCCGATCGTTAGCGCGGGCGAACAGTTCATAAGCTTCGTTACGGGTGCCCGCCGCTACCTGTTTGCGTGTCCCCTTCTTGGCCGCCCCAGAAGATGGCGCTCGGAGTTTCTCGATCACGCGGCGGGCAATCTCCTGCTCGACATCCTGCACCTCGTTCAGTCCGCAACTGAACTGCGAGCCCCACAGCTGCGTGTCCTTAGCTACGTCGATCAGTTCCGCACGAATCGACAGTTGGTCACCGCGCAGGCTGAGACGGCCGCTCAGCAGCGCGCGGACCTCCAGCTTTTGCCCGACAGTGTGCAGATCATCCACGTGATCCCGGTAGCGGAAGGACTTGTTGCGCGGTACGACACGAAGCCTGCTCACATGAGACAGCGCGTCAATGGCTCCTTCCGCGATCGTCTCACCCAAATCATCGAACTCTGAATTACCCGTGGCATTTAAGAACGGCAACACTGCCAGCGAATCGATTGTCTTCCCCGCCTTGCGTGCACTTGGCGCGTTCGCCGGAACTGACTTGGCAGAACTGGTGTCGCGGCGCATGCGTCGCAGGTCGGCCAGAACTTCTGAAGAACTCTGATATCGCAGCTTGGGGTCTTTCTCCAGCAACTTGTGGACAATGGTTCCGAAAGCATGCGGGAGATCGGCGTTGAGGTGCGAAATCGGAACCGGCTCACGATTCAGAATGGCATCGAACATAAGCGCCGTGGTACTGCCGGTGAAAGGCAACGATCCCGTCGCCGCCTCGTACATGACGACGCCCAGGGAAAACAGGTCGCTTTTGGCGTCTAACTGCTGGCCTCGTGCCTGCTCCGGTGACATATAGGCGATAGTCCCAACGGTCTGGCCCGAGCTGGTTAAATGGAAATCCGCGGTCCCGGCGGGCGCTGCGACAATCCCGGTCGCAGTGATTCCCGCTGCTGCCGCAACCGACTCCTTCTGTGGTTCCAGCTTGGCCAGGCCAAAATCCAGCACCTTGGCCTCACCACGGGTGGTCAAAAACACATTGGCCGGCTTGATGTCCCGATGAACGATGCCCTTCTTCTGCGCTGCGTCGAGTGCATCGGCCACCTGAATACCAATGCGGACAAGCTCACTCGTAGGGATGGGCCCCTCGGCAATCCGCTCGCGAAGGGTTTGACCCTGGAGCAGTTCCATGGTGATGAAGTGATGCCCGTCAGCCTCATCCACTTCGTGGATCGTGCAGATGTTGGGATGATTTAGAGACGACGCCGAGCGTGCTTCCCGCACTAACCGTTCCACCATTTGTGGGTCGTTTTCGACCTCCGGTGGCAGGGTCTTCAGTGCGACTTCGCGACCCAGACGCATGTCTTCGGCGCGATACACTACGCCCATGCCACCCGAGCCGAGCCGGTCCAGCACCCGGTAGTGGGAAATGATCGTTCCAAGCATGTAATTACACGCCGAGTTCTAAATTACCGAAAAACACCCTTATGCCAGCCGTTGAACTGGCAGCTCAAAGGGAGCGGGGAGCTCGTCTGAGGCACTTTGCCCTAGTATCGCCTAAGATACATGCACTATACACCCAATCGGCTCAGCTAAGAACCTTTAAATTCAACGTAAGTTGGCGTTTATCACTGGGGCCGACTTTTGCGCGGTATTCTCCTTAGCCCTGGGTGGGGCTGGCTTGCCGATGAATAACGAAACGGCAGCTGAAAAGGATTGGCAGTTGGTCCAGAAAGAGGTCGTTGTCAAGTGCCCAGCAGAGGGTATCGGAACCGTCTATCTGGCACAAGCTTCGGAGCGAAGTACAAGAAGTGAGCAGGTGGCCATCGCAGGCTATCACTGGATCGGCGGTCCAAGCTTTCAGGCCGCGACGTCCAGGTTGTTCGTCCACTTCACTCCCCAGGCGTGCAGGATCAGCTTGTCCGCTTCGGTCAGTGCGTCGGCGTCCCTCACCGCCTCAAAGGCGTAGAGGACAAGTTCACTGCGGGTGACGCACCAGCGTTCGTGATACACCATACCCTGGCAGTGCTCACAGGCGGCCTCTGTGCTGGTGTTGGTGCTGGGTTGCCACGTGCTGGCTTGCGGGGTCCACATCTTTTTGTCCTCCTGCAGGTTTACGGCTTCCCGAAAGGCTCTCAGCCGCAAACTCAAAAGATCATGCTGAAGCCTAGCCTTAGTCGAGCGGGTGCATCATCCCCCAGACGAGCTAAGCCCTATAGCTCTTTAGCCGGAGAAGGTCGAGGGCTAATCAATTGTGTTGGAATTACGGTCCCGCTATGCCCTGAAGTCTAGAAGCC
>JASHXK010000551.1 GCA_030043575.1 Terriglobales bacterium | reverse complement strand
CTCGAAGGGCCGTTCCTCAGCCATGCCCGCCGCGGCGTGCATTCGCCACTTTATCTGCAACGAGCCTCGCAGCATATCTTCGATCGAATGTGGGAGGCAGCTGGCGGTCAGGTCTCCATTCTGACGATAGCACCCGAACTGGCGGGGGCGTTGGAGCTGATTCGTGATGCGACGGCCCGCGGCATCTGTGTGAGCATCGGGCACTCCAACGCCACCTTGGAGCAGGCGGTTGCCGGTGTCGGCGCCGGCGCGCGGCACGCCACGCACACCTTCAACGCAATGCGCCGCCTGGATCATCGCGATGCGGGATTGTTGGGCGCCATCCTGACCGACGACTCTGTAACCGCCGACATCATCGCCGATGGGCTGCACGTTCGCCCGGAGGTGGTCGACCTTTTTCTTCGCGCCAAGGGACTGGATCGCGCTGTGCTCATTAGCGACGGCATCAGCGCCACCGGCATGCCGGATGGAACGTACCGTCTGGGATCGTATCAGGTGCAGGTTCGCGACGGCCGTTGCGAGTCGCACGGCAAGCTCGCAGGTAGTGTGCTGACCATGGATCAGGCAGCCCGCAACGTCATGAAGTTTGCTGGTATCAGTTTTCAGGATGCGATTCGATTGGCAACGTTGAACCCCGCGCGGGTGCTCGGAATTGAGGATCGCAAAGGCATTTTGCAAGCTGGGGCCGATGCCGACGTTGCGGTGTTTTCGCCCGCAGGAGACGTTCGGCAAACCATCGTCGGCGGGATCATGAATTGACGAACGCAATACGCTGCCAGAAGGTTTCATGCCCACCCATCACGTTTGCACGTGATAGTCATCACTGCCCCCGTGTCCATAGTGCGCGAACGTCATAAAGGAGAGGTACATGGTCCTCTCAACCTTCCTCGATGGTCGCGTGCGGACGATGCGCACGGATGCGCTCAGCAGCCGACTGATGCTGGGTTTGCTTCCATTTGTCTTATCTCTGCCGCTGGCAACAGCCAGTGCAAGCGACGGCACGACAGCGGCAATGAGCAGCGGTGTCTGGAGCGGCGTCGCGCTCGGCCTCGTTCTTAGCATTGTAATCGCGGTCTTCTCGCGGACTAGAGTCAAATCGGTCGAGAGTGAAATAGCGAGGCTCAAGGAGCTGGCGAACTATCGCGAATACGAGCGCAACGTGGCGCAGCAGGAGCTGCTGCGGCGGCTGGAGGAAGAACGCGAACTCGCCAAGGAAAAATTACAGTTTGAGTCGCAGCTCTCCGACTACGAAAAGTATGCCTCGCTGGCGCAGTTAGCCCTGGGTGCGGCGCATGAGATCAACAATCCGCTGCTGGGCATTTTGTCGCACCTGGAGCTGGAATGGCGCGACGCGGGCGACGAACGCCGCGAAGAAATTGAGCAGTGCATCGAAGGCGCAAAGCGCATCTCGTCCGCGGTGCGCGGCTTGCTGGATTACGCGCGTCCCGGACCTCTGACACTGAGCAACATCAATCTGTGGCGGCTGGCAGATGAGACCCTGAAGTTCGTGGCGCATCAGCCAATGTTCCGTCAGATCGAACTGCACAATTGCATTCCGCCCGACTTGCCCAACATCACGGCAGATTCCAATCAGCTCTCGCAGATCCTGATGAACCTCTTGCTGAACGCAGCGCAAGCGACAGCGCCCGGGGGGAGCATCAGCATCCTGGCCGACAAAGTGAGATTCGCCGAGGTGATTGAGTTGCGGGTGCGCGACACCGGCTGCGGAATTCCGGCGGATATCCTGCCGCACGTCTTCGAACCGTTCTTCACCACCAAGCGCGGGAAGGGAACTGGCTTGGGATTAAGCATTTCGCAGGCGTACGTACGCAGCCACGGTGGCGACATTCAGGTGGAGAGCATTGCGGAGCGCGGGACGACGGTGCGGGTGACGATGCCGATTCGGCAGGCCGGCAAAGTCATGCAGCACAGCGAGGAGGTGATCGCTTAACATGGCGCACTCGATACTGATCGTCGATGACGAGGCGCTGACGCTGCGCACCATGGGGCGCGCGCTGCAAGCCGAAGGCTACGAGGTGCTGCCGGTCAGCAGTGGGGAAGAGGCGCTCAAGCTGGTTGCCGAAGAGAAGCCGGATCTGGCGCTGCTGGATGTGGTGTTGCCGGGAATCAACGGGATCGAAGTGCTGCGGCAGGCGAAGAAGATTTCGCCGGCAATGATCGTGGTGATGATGAGCGCCTATCACATGGTGGATCGCGCGGTCGAAGCGATGAAGCTCGGGGCCTACGACTACCTGATCAAACCGTTCCACCTGGCCGATATGGTCAACACGATTCAGCGCGCCGAAGAGATGCTGGCGCTGCGCGTGCGAGTGCGCGATACGGTTGAGAGCGCCAAAGGACGGTATGACTTCGGGCGCGTGGTGACGCAAAGTCCGGCCATGTGCGAGGTGCTGGACATGGCTCGGCGCGCGGCAGAGAGCGATCACACCACGATCCTAATTCAGGGCGAGAGCGGCACCGGCAAGGAAGTTCTGGCCAAGGCGATTCACTACAACAGCCCTCGCGCGCAGGCGCCGATGATCGCATTGAACTGCGCGGCGCTGCCGGATACGCTGTTGGAGAGCGAACTGTTCGGCTTCGAACCGGGCGCATTTACCGACGCGCGGCGGCGCAAGGAAGGACTGGTTGAGAAGGCGACGACGGGCACACTGTTTCTCGACGAGATCGGCAACACCTCGGCGAGCCTGCAAGCCAAACTGTTGCGCGTGCTGGAAGAGGGGAACTTTATCAGGCTGGGTGGGACGAAGGCGGTCCAGGTGGATGTGCGCATCATCGCAGCAACCAACAAGATCCTGAAAGAAGCCGTCACCAAGGGCGAGTTTCGCGAGGATCTGTATTACCGGCTGAACGTTGTTCCACTGTTTATTCCGCCGCTGCGCGAGCGGCGCGAAGACATTCTGCCGCTGGCGCTCGACATCATGCAGTTCTTCAACAAGGAGCTGAAGAAGAATTTTGTCGGCTTCACCCCGGCAGCGGCGGAGCTGTTGCAACGATATCCGTGGCCAGGTAACATTCGCGAGCTGCGCAATGTCATCGAGCGCACCATGATCCTGTCCACGGAGAACGAGATTGACGAGGACGGCTTGCCGGAAGAGATTCGTGATTACCACGAAGAGCCGGTTCTGGATGAGAAGTTCACATCGTTCGACGTGTCTCCCACCGGCGATCAGTTCGTATCGCTGAAGGAACTCGAGGACCGCTACATTCACGAAGTCCTGACCGCCACTGGACAGAACAAGACCCACGCCGCGCGCATCCTCGGCATCCATCCCACATCGCTGCTGAGACGGCTGAAGAAAAATCACGAAACCGTGCCGGACTAGCGCTAGCTGCGGCGCATCGCAGCGGGCCCGCGGGAAAAGTGGTATTGCATAATATTCAGCAATATGGCTTAATATTGCTGGTGCTGAAACCTGCTTCCAGAGTGCACGCCGATGCGTATGAGGCTGTATTTAACGCGCTGGCGCATCCGGCCAGGCGGCGCATCCTGCTGACGATTCACTTCAACCAGGGCGCAATGACAGCCGGCGATCTGGCAGCGATGTTTGTGCACGCCTGGCAGACGACGACACGGCATCTCCAGGTTCTCGAAAAAGCGGGCTTGCTCAGGCACGAGAGGCAAGGCCGGATGCGTATCTATCGCCTGGAGCGGAAACAACTAGCGTTGGTCAGCGATTGGCTGGCGCATTTTCAAGGCGTGGCAAAGCACCGCGCCGGAGGAAAAACCGATGTCCAAAACAAGAAAAAGCCGCGAAGCAACTCCGTCAAACCGCAAAGCGCCTGAGGATGTGCCGCAGTTCTTCCGGATAACGGTCGAGGTCGACGACCTCGACAAAGCCGTTTCGTTCTACACAACGTTGTTGGGCGTGGTTGGGCACAAGCAGGCGGGATCACGTTGCTACTTTAACTGTGGGCCGGTCACGGTGAGTGTGCTTGACGTTGCGCGCAGCCACCAGCCGCACTCGGTCCCGAAGGCCTTGTATTTCACGGTGAAAGATTTGGAAACAGCGTTCCAGCGCGCAAAGCGGCTGGGCTGTCTTTCGCAAGAGGACGTTCACGACGCGGAAGGTGGTGGAATCGTGGTACGGCCCTGGGGCGAGCGATCGTTCTACGTTGAAGATCCGTGGAAGAATCCGTTGTGCTTTGTGGAAGAGGGGACGGTGTATTCGGGGGAATGAAGAGGCTTCCATCCATCCATCTCGCTCTCGAAACGGCTGAAAGAAGAACCGCGAAGTGCTCTAGCATGAAGGGTGCGTTGGCGGGAGCGGGAATTCGGCTGGGCGCGCCGTTTAGTTAGCAGTATTTATTGTAAATTAACTTGACTGTCATTTGGTATGACAGTATTTTATTTTCTATGAATCACACCGACGTGCTTGACGACATTGCTATGCCCGTTCTGCTCCGTCACGCCCGCAAAACCTACGGTGCTGCCATGCGCCGCGCGCTCGACGAGGCTGGATACGATGACATCCCCGGCAACGGCCTTTACGTGATCGGTGGTCTGGCACTCGACCGCGCTGACATCCCGCTCGGCCAGCTCATTCGCGAGATGCGGCTCTCCAAGCAGGCGGCGGGTCAGCTCGTCGACACGCTGGTCACGCGTGGCTACCTTGATCGCTCCATCGACAAGGAAGACCGCCGCAAGCTCACCGTCACCCTCACTGATCGCGGACGTGCTGCCGCGGCTGCCCAACGCGCCGCGCGCGAAAAGGTCGATGCCGATCTGCTGGCCAAGGTCGGAAGGGACGATCTCGACCGCACCCGCCGCACTCTCGCCGTATTGATCGACATGATCGACGACATGGAGTGCGGCAAGGACGACGAGGTCTAGACCGCGGCGCTTCAGGCCTGTTGCCACGGCTTTCCTCTTGGCTTAGTGTCTTGGCCCGGCGTAGACCGCGATCATCAGCAGGTTGGTGATGACGAAGAGCACCGGCAAAACGATCCTGCTGAAGCGTCGGATCGAGATTCCCAGCCGATCGTTTTTGCTCCGGTCGGCGACGTTCACCATAGTGAGTTCGATCGCCGTGATAAAGACAAACACATAGCAAGCCAGGAAGAAAACATCGATAAGGGTCAGGTAGGGTACTTTAGGCAGGTGTCTCGAGATCGCAAGAGCGAACATGATTACGGCAAGAATTGTCCTCACCGATACTCTGACCTGACTGAGTAGCTGCGAGGTGTCGATCCAGAAAACAGTCCATGAAAGTATCACCATCAGAAGCAACGGCAAGAACATCTTCCATAGATAGAAGCTGTATTTTCGTTGGGTCTCGATGGTGAATCGCATCTGGCTGGTGGTGTCCGCACCGAAGGTAGGGATTTGTTCGGCGCTCACCCCGATTCCTACGATCGCCCACTCTGCCAGAGAGGAATAGACTCGCTGCTCGACACTCATCGAAGGCCCACCGGCAGTACTGACGAGGTTCACCAGCTCGGCTTCGCCGATCGGAGGATGAATCAGTATTTCTAAGCGCTGTCGATCGAAGGGAAAACGGCGCAGATGAAAGCTGTTGGACAGCTCGGCGCTGGAGCGTTCGTAGTACCTGACTGTCCCATCGGGAAAGACGCGCAGGGTAACGTCAGACGCGGAGTGCGGCACGACACCGTTGGCGAAATCAAAATGCGGCGTCCACACTTCGTCAGGACGATAAACTCGAAATGTTTCCCATGCCGCCTCTGGGGTGAACGCCAGCCGCGGATCCTTCCATTCCGCACGCAGGTACGCCACCACCCGGAAACGCTGGGCGACTTCATTGATGTCGGATAGATTGATCACCTGCAGTGCGACTTGCACTGGAATCTTCTCTCCATCCCGAGTGGGCGGAGTCCGTAGCGGATTCGCCGCGGGCACAGTCATGGCCGCCGGTGCGCCTGTATCCGAGGCATAGGCATAGCCCGACGGGATGTTGGCACCAGCCACGCATGCCGCAAGCACGGCGAGTAGAAACATCAGGGGCTTGAAATATCGTTGCGAATTCCCATGCTGGGTGCGCGTGTCATCTCGAGATGCATCCAGCAAGGAACGCCGCCACACTTAAGATCCTATCCCGGTGTAAATCGCGATCATCAGCAGGTTGGTGATGACGAAGAGCACCGGCAAAACGATCCTGCTGAAGCGTCGGATCGACATTCCCAGCCGATCGTTTTTGCTCCGGCCGGCAAGATGCACCAGAGTGAGTTCGATCGCCGTGATAAAGACAAACACGTAGCACGCTAGGAAGAAAACATCGATAAAGGTCAGGTAAGGTACTTTGGGCAGGCTGTTCGAAATCGCAAATGCGAAGGCGATTACGGTGAGAATCGTCGTGACCGAGATTGTAACCTGACTGCTCAACTCCGAGGTGTCGATCCAAAAGACGGTCCATGACAATATCACCATGAGAAGCAGCGGCAGGAATATCTTCCATAGATAGAAGCTGTATTTTCGTTGGATCTCGATGGTGAATCGCATCTGGCTGATGGTGTCCGCACCGAAGGCAGGGATTTGTTCGGCGCTCGCGCCGATTCCTACGATCGCCCACTCTGCCAGAGAGGAATAGACTCGTTGCTCGACGCTGATCGACGGCCCACCGTCGCCAGCACCGGCGAAATTCACCAGCCCGGTTTCGCTGATCGAAGGATGAATTAGTATTTCCAGGCGCTGCCGATCGAAGGGAAAACGGCGCAGATGAAAGCTGTTGGACAGCTCGGCGCTGGAGCGTTCGTAGTACTTGACCGTACCATCGGGAAAAACGCGCAGGGTAACGTCGGACGCGGAGTGCGGTGTGACACCATTGGCGAAATCAAAATGCGGCGTCCACACTTCGTCAGGACGATAAACTCGGAATGTTTCCCATGCCGCCTTTGGGGTGAACGCCAGCCGCGGATCCTTCCATCCCGCTCGCAGATAGGCGACCACCCGGAAACGCTGGGCGACCTCATTGATGTCGGATAGATTGATCACCTGCAACACGACTTGCACCGGGATCTTCTCTCCATCCCGAGTGGGTGGAGTCAGTAGCGGATTCGCCGGGGGCACAGTCATGGCCGCCGGTGCGCCTGTATCCGAGGCATAGGCATAGCCCGACGGGATGTTGGCACCAGCCACGCATGCTGCAAGCATGGCGAGGAGATATATCGGAGGCTTGAAATATCGTTGCGAATTCCCATGGTGGCTGGGGGGGTTAGATCGACATGCACTGAGCAAGGAAGGAATTGTGGGAGCCATTGCGATTGTCGGAGCTGGGGAATTTTGCAACTGCGAAAGACGATGCGGTAGGCCTGGTAGGCAGCCGTGAGGCCGTGCCAGGTTTGCGCTTTCAGAGTCCACCACCCCCAGCCCCCGCAGTATATCCCTTTCAATGGCTTGGTTCTTTTCGACGAGACCCGCTGTTAGGGCGAGTCGGGCCCCCCAGGCGTCGCCGCTACCCGAGACCTGCGTGAGTACTAACCGACAACTAACCACCGACTACTGGCGGCTGTTTCACTTCAGCCTTGCCCCGATCGGCACATCTTCCAGGAATGCGGCGAGCACCGGCTGACCATCATCCAACGACGCCGCGACGATCATGCCATTCGACTCCAGTCCGCGCAGCTTGCGTGGCTGCAGGTTGGCGACGATCACCACCTTGCGTCCGACGAGTTTCTCCGGCTCATAGGCCTTCGCGATGCCCGCTACCACCTGCCGAACTTCAGTTCCGATGTCGACTTCGAGACGCAGCAGCTTGTCGGCGCCTTTTACTTTCTCCGCGACCTTCACCAGGCCGACACGCATCTCGACTTTGAAGAAGTCATCGGCGCTGATCTTCTCTGCCTTGTCTTCCAGCACGGGTGCCCCACCCTTAGCGCCTTCGGTCGGCGATGGGGAGGGTTTTGCCGTCGGTTGTCCTGCCTCTGCCCCTGATGCGACGGGCTGTGCTTCCGCTCGCGGCTTTGGGCTCGTGGCTCGCGGCCTCTCGCCGGCTGCCCCACTCTTTCCGCCCTCCTTTGGCGCAAGAGCCTGCCCTGAGCCTGCCGAAGGGGTAGGTTCGGAGCGTTGCTGTTCCATCTGTTGCATCCTCTCGATCATGCTCTTGTCGGCGCGAGGAAATACCGGCTCAACTTTGCCCAGCTTTGTGCCAGCCTGAATCTGTCCCCAGGCCAAGCCGCGCAGATCGAACTTCTTGATCGCGCCTACACCGAGCTGCGTCCAGATGCGTGCGGTCGCTTCGGGAATCACCGGGTGCACCAGCGCGGTCACAATGCGCAGCGCCTCAGCCGAGGTGTGCAAAATTGTTGCCAGCCGCGCGCGCGAGTCGCGATCGTCGTGCTCCGCGACCGCCCACGGCTCGTTCTCCACGATGTACTTGTTGACGCCGGCCACCAGCGTCCACGCCGTCTCCAGCGCGCGCGAAAACTGATACTGCTCGAACTGCGCGTGGAAATACGTGATCGTCTGCTGCGCCAGCTTCACGATCGCCTCATCCGCCGGCGTGTGCGAGCGCGCCGACACGTAAGGAACCTCGCCTTCGAAGTAGCGCGCGATCATGCTGAGCGAGCGGCTCGCCAGATTCCCTAGGTCGTTGGCCAGATCGGCGTTGTAGCGCTGCACCAGCGCATCGAAGCTGAACGCGCCATCCTGCCCGAAGACGATCTCGCGCAGCAGGAAATAGCGCAGCGCGTCCTGGCCGAGCGTGTCGAGGATGGTCTCGCTGCGCACGATGTTGCCGCGCGACTTCGACATCTTGCTCTCTTCAAACAGCAGCCAGCCATGCGC
>JASHXK010000550.1 GCA_030043575.1 Terriglobales bacterium | reverse complement strand
AAGGTGCTGCTCCCGATCCTGGGAAATCCCTACGGCGAGGACCTTGAGGCGGGCCACATTCAAGTTGCTCTGGACGACGGCATGCCGATCGTCAAGTACTTCGGCAAGGTGCTACCCATCGATCCGCAAACGATGCCGCTGATCTTCGGGTCGGCGAAGGAATTTCGCCCGCCTCAGCAAACCAACAATGGCTCTGCCGTGGCGGAACTCGACGGGCTCATTCATGCTCTGGGAAAACTGCCGGCGAATTCGGTAACAGATCCAGCGGAGGTGCGGCGGAGGCAAAATGAAATGCCGGCGCTGCTGGAGCGCTTCGCGCAGCTCACGCGCGAATCACCGGAGGCTCGCGGGCAAGTCGAGCAAGCGTTGCGTCGACTGAATGGAATTTCCGGCCAACCGCGGAGCTTCGACCTTCTGCATGAACTGCTGGAGAAGCAGGCGTATCGCTTAGCGTTCTGGCGGGTGTCGGGCGAAGAGATCAATTACCGACGCTTCTTCGACATCAATGACCTGGTGGGGCTTCGCATGGAGAATCCGCGAGTGTTTGCGGCAATCCATCGGCTCATGCGAAAACTTCTCGCCGAGGGTCTGATCGCGGGATTGCGCATCGACCATCCCGACGGGCTGCTCGATCCGTTGCAGTACCTCATGCGACTGCAACGGCTCTACGCCGCCAGCCAATGCCTGGGTGGAGAAGCGAGTCTGCCGCCCGCCTCCGATGGGATCGAGCTGGACATTCATGCGGCATTTGGACAGCACGACGTGGCCGCGCAGAAGGCGCCACTCTATCTGCTGGTGGAAAAGATTCTGGAGCCGGGCGAGCATCTGCCGGAGCAGTGGCCGGTGGACGGAACGGTGGGATACGACTTTGCCAACCTGGTCAACGGGATCTTCATCGAGCGGCGCAACGAACGCGCCTTTACCAATCTTTATCACCGGGTGAGCGACAATACGGTTCGTCCGGACAAGCTGATCTATGAAAGCAAGAAGCTGGTGATGCGGCGCGCACTGGCCAGCGAAGTGAATGTGCTGACGCACATGCTGGACGAGATTTCCAACCAGGATCGGCGCGCCCGCGACTACACCCGCGGGGTTCTGCGCGAGGCCATCCGCGAGACTATCGCGTGCTTCCCCGTCTATCGTACCTACATCGACGAACGCGGGCACGTCAGCAAAACCGATCGCCAGTACATCGAAGAGGCAATCGATTGCGCCAGGCGGCTGAACGGAACGCTGGCGCCTGCGGCCTTCGATTTTCTGCGCAAGATTCTTCTGCTCGCAGGAAACGATATTGAGACAACAATCTACGGCTATCGTAAGCATCTCTACTTCACGCTGAAGTTCCAGCAGCTGACCGGGCCGGTGATGGCCAAGGGGTTGGAAGACACTGCGTGCTACGTCTACAACCGATTCATTTCGCTGAATGAAGTCGGCGGAACTCCGGCGTCGTTCGGAATTCCTGTGGCAGAGTTTCATCGCGGCAATCAGGAGCGAGCGAGGCGCTTTCCGAACTCGATGCTGGGCACGTCATCGCATGACACCAAGCGCAGCGAGGACGTGCGCGCCCGGCTGAATACCATCTCGGAGATGCCGCGCATGTGGGCGCAGCACGTGATGAAGTGGCGGCGCATCAATCGCAAACACAAAGTCGAACTCGCCGACGGCCGCATCGTGCCCGACAACAACGAAGAATACCTGCTGTATCAGACGCTGGCCGGAGCGTGGCCCCTGCAGATGGAGAGCGTGGCAGAACACCGGATGTTCGTCGACCGCATTCAGCTGTACATGGAAAAGGCCATGCACGAGGCCAAGGTCAACCTGAGCTGGCTCAATCCCAATCCCGACTACGTCGCGGGAATGAATTCGTTCATCGAGAAGATTCTGGAGCCCAGCGAGCGTGGCAGGACGAACCTGTTCTGGGATACGCTGCAGAAGCTGCTGTCGCAGGTGCTGTATTTCGGATGCATCAACTCGCTCAGCCAGACCCTGCTGAAGCTGACTTCGCCTGGTGTGCCTGACATCTATCAAGGTGGAGAGATGTGGAACTTCAGCCTGGTGGATCCGGATAATCGGCAGCCAGTGGATTTTCGTGAGCGTGCACGCGCGGCTGACGAGTTGCGCCGCCGGTCGGTAACGGAAGCGCTCCCGTCCATTTGTCACGAACTGCTACGCGACTATCACGATGGACGAATCAAGTTGTGGGTAACGATGCGCGCGTTGAATTTCCGGCGCGACCATGGTGAGCTGTTTCGCCTCGGACGCTATATTCCTCTGCCAGCCTCGCGCGGCAAGGAGGAGCATGTAGTGGCGTTCGCTCGCCAGCATGCGGGAGAAACGTCAATCACCGCAGTTCCGCGGCTGAGCTTGACGTTGATGAAGGGGCACGAAGAACCTCCGCTGGGCGCAGTGTGGGGCGATGCAGAGTTTGCGTTGCCGCCCCATGCTGCCGGCAAGCGCTGGCGCAATATTCTTACCGACGAAGTGCTAACCGGCAGCGAGTCTTTGTTGTGCCGTGAAGTGTTTGCCGGCTTCCCCACTGCTTTGCTCACGCTGGACTGAAGGCTGTTGGATGCCACCGTCGCGATCGGTTATCTCGACCAAAGCAGCCATCTTCGCGGCCAGTTCAGGCGCGAGCACTCCGGCTTGCAATCGCCACGTCCAACTGCCCGTGACTTCGCTGGGAACGTTCATGCGAGCCGAGCTGTCGAGCCCCAGCACATCCTGAACTGGAATGACGCACCAGTTGGCGACCGAGGTGAGTGCTGCGCGAATAAACGCCCAATGCACGCCATCTTCTCCGATGTTCAGGTAGTTCGAGGCCAGATCCTTTTCTTCGTCGGTGGCGATGGCGTTCCACCAGCCCACAATCGTGTCGTTGTCGTGTGTCCCCGTGTAGACAACGCAATCCGGCTCGTAACGATGGGGAAGATAGATGTGAGCACCTTTGTTGCCGAAGCCGAACTGCAGGATCTTCATGCCCGGGATTCCGAGAGCTTTGCGAAGATCGTGCACCTCGCGCGTGATGTAGCCCAGGTCTTCGGCGATAAACGGCAACTTGCCCAAGGCGCCGCGCAGTGCCTGGAAAAAGGTCTCATTCGGTCCTTGCACCCAGCGGCCATGGACGGCGGTCGGCTCTTTGGCCGGGATCTCCCAGTAAGCTTCAAAGCCGCGGAAGTGGTCGATGCGGACGATATCGCAGGTCTCGACCGCCCAGCGCATGCGGCCGATCCACCAGTCGTAGCCACGCGCCTTCAGGGCGTCCCAGTCATACAGAGGATTGCCCCAGCGCTGTCCGGTCTCGCTGAACGCATCCGGCGGCACGCCGGAAACAACCACAGGCGAAAGATCGTTCTTGAGACGAAACAAGGCGGGATGGGTCCACACATCGGCGCTGTCGTAGCTGACGAAGATGGAAACGTCACCGATGATGCGGATGCCGCGGTCGGCGCAGTAGGCACGCAGATCGCCCCATTGCGTGAAGAAAGCAAACTGCATGAAGCGCGCTGCCTCCAGCTCCTCGTGCAACTCATCGCGCAGCTCCGCGATGGTGCCGGGATCGCGGCGGGCGATCTCGCGCGGCCAGGTGTTCCATGCCTGCTCGTCGAAACGATCGCGTAGAACGCTGAACAGGACGTAGTCCTCCAGCCACCAATCGTTGTTGCGACAGAAGGCGTCGTATCGCTGGCGAGCAGGCTGCGAAGCGAAATGCCGGAAGTTAGCGGCAGCCTGGTGCAGTTGCGGCAGCTTGTAGTCACGAACGCGCTCAAAATCGACCAGCGTGTCTTCGTCGGGGAAATCCCCGGCCTGGTCACGATCCAGTAGACCCCAATCTGCCAGCCGCTCCAGACTGATCATCAGGACATTGCCAGCGAAGGCTGACGTAGACGAATAGGGCGAATTACCGGCGCCGACCGGCTGCAGCGGCAGAATCTGCCAAAGCGTCTGCTTGGCGGCGGCGAGCCAGTCAACGAAGTCATAGGCCGCAGGCCCGAAGTCGCCAATGCCTCCGCGCGATGGAAGCGACGTTGGGTGCAGCAGGATACCGGATGAGCGGTCAGCAAGCATGCAGTCGGATATAACGGCTCGATTCGCAATCGACGGCTCAGAGCGAAAGCGTCAGGTCTTGCCTTTCACACGGGCACAATGCCCTGAACCCTACCTCTGGAATGATTTCTAAGTCCGTGGCCAGTAAGGTTTCGGCGGCGGCAAAACAAATGTGGCCAGCGGGAGTCTGTCCGCTGGCCGCGTAACCGGAGGCTAATGCATCTTACGATCCCTCGGACAAAGTGGTCAGACGTTCCATTTCCTTCTTGTTGATCTTGATCTTGCCCTCTTTCTCGAGCCGGTCGCGCAGATTCTCCACGTAAAGGTCCTGGAATTCCTCGCGCTTCTGCTCCAGGAGCGTTTCTTTCGCTTTTTCCCAGTCCTGTTTCATCTGTTCCGGATTGGGCTCCTGCATTTCCACAATCTGCAGCACGACTCCATTCTGACCGCCTTGAATCGGAGAGCTGATCTCGCCAAGCTTCATGGTGAAGGCGACGCTGGCCGGGCCACTCATTGATCCGATGTCAGGCACCTGTTGCGTGCGGTCCACCAGTTCGCTGGTCTTGACGGCTGCGCCGGCTTCCTTGGCCGCCTTGGCCAGATCATGATCGGCGTGAGCGCGGTCCGCCAGTTCCCGGATCTTCTGCTGCAACACCTGCTGTGCGCGCTGATCCTTGAACTGGGTTTCCACCTTGTCCTTGATCTGGTCGAAGGTCGGCGTCTGCGGCGGCTGGACTTCTGTTACCTGATAAACGACATAGCCGGCGGGGGCGCTGGCGATGGCCGGCGCATCGTTCTTCTTGGCAGTGAACAGCGTATTGGAGAACTCCGGTGCCGGACCGATGCCCGGGATGGGATCGCCCTGCGCAATCAAGTCCGTAGTGACGACGCTGAGGTTGCGCTCCGTGGCCGCCTTTTCCATTCCCTGAGTCTTCGCCAACGCCTGGACGCTATTAGCCTCGCTCTGCGACTGCGCCGCAGCTTTCTGCTGCTTGAGCACCGGCTCAATCTCGGCCTTCACCTCTTCCAGCGGCTTCAGGCGTGCTTCCTGCTTGGCTTCGACGTGAATGATATGGAAGCCGTAACTGGTGCGAATCACGCCCGTAGTCTGTCCAACGGGAGTGTTGAACGCCGCCTGCTCGAACTCCGGCACAGTCCGCCCGCGAGTCAGCGGCGGCAGCAATCCGCCGTCCTTGGCGCTGCCGGGATCTTCGGAGTCCTTCTTGGCCAGGTCGGCGAAATTCCCGCCGGCTTTAAGCTGCTTCTCGATGTCTTCTGCTTTCGCGCGGGCCGCATCCACGGCTTTTTGATCGACCTTGCCGTTCGCGTCAGGCGTCGGCGTCTTGATCAGGATATGGCGCACCGTCACCGTCTCGGGAATGCGGTAGTCGTCCTGATGCGCTTTGTAGTACTGCTGGATTTCATCCGGCGTGATCTCTACTTTGTCAGCTATCTTCTTGGAGTCGATCAGGATGTACTTCGCCTTGATCTTCTCCGGAATGGAGTTCACATAGCTCTGCTTGTTGGCTTCATAAAACGCCTTGAGCTCGACTTCCGAGGGCTTGATGTCTTTCTTGACGTCGTCCAGCGAGAGCACGGCGTAATCAAATTTGACCTTGGTGTCCTGGCGCTTGACTTCTGCTGTGATGTCCTTATCGCTTACCGTAACCGCAGCGCCCACCACCGCCATCAGCTTGTGATTCGCGATCTCTGCTTTGACCTCCTGCTCGAACTGCTGCACGCTCATGTTGAACTGGCTGGAGATGAACTGCTCGTACGCCTGCTGTCCAATGAAGTTTCCGCCGGGAAACAGCACCTGGCCGATCTGTCCTTCATGAAGGTAGTCGCGGAGCTCGTCATCGCTGACGCTCAGACCCATCTTGTCGGCTTCATAGACCATCGCCTTCTCGGTGATCATGCTTTGCGCGGCGCGCTGCATCAGGTAGGGCATGAGCTGGTCGGGCACATTGCCCTTGAACTGCTGCTTGCCCATCATGCGAGCCTGTTGCGCGACCTGCTGGATGGCGATCTCCTGATCACCCACCTTAGCGAGAACTCCCTGCGTCGTGAGGCCGCCACTAAGGTAATCGCCGAACAGGCCGCCGGGAACCAGGGTGATGACCATCATCACGCAGACGATAACTAATAGGCCGCCGAGCACAAATTTCTTAATGGGCCCAGGCTTTTGCAGAAAACGAATCATGCTGTGGAAACTCCAGACGTGTAGGCTGAATCTTGTGATTATAAATCAGCTGCGGCTGATGCGGCAGGGAGTCTGGCTTACCTTGGACGGGGTTCGTCGCTGGATGTATGCAGATACCGCTCGACCGCCAATATTCCCCGCACAAGGCTGAGCACTTCCCCTTAGCGAAAGCGGGTGTGTTGTAATAATAGAAGTACCTCGTATGTCGAAACGACCGCAAGGAGCACGCCGGCGTCTGCTGGCGTACAAGCGACGCACCCGCGAAATCCGAATGATCGCCAAGGGGCTGGCCTCGACCGACCATCCCATCATGGCGCACATCATCCCTATTCGCCGCTGCAATCTCTCCTGTGAGTACTGTAACGAGTACGACGACTTCTCCAAGCCCGTCCCGCTGGAGACGATGAAGCAGCGCATCGATCACCTGGCGCGGCTGGGCACGTCCATCGTCACGCTCAGCGGCGGCGAACCGCTGCTGCATCCCGACCTCGACGAGGTCATCCGCCACATGCGGCGCCATCCCATCATCGCCGGCATGATCACCAACGGCTACCTGCTGACCGCCGAGCGCATCCAGCGGTTGAATCACGCAGGTCTCGACCACTTGCAGATCTCCATCGACAACGTCATGCCCGACGATGTCTCGAAGAAGTCGCTCAAGGTGCTCGACAAGAAGCTGCAGCTGCTGGCCGAACACGCCGACTTTCACGTCAACATCAACTCCGTCGTCGGCGGCGGCATTCATAATCCGCACGACGCGCTGGTTGTCGGACGCCGCGCTGTGCAGCTGGGATTCACCTCGACCATCGGCATCATCCACGACGGCGATGGCCAGCTTCGGCCGCTGGGCGACGAGGAGCGCGAAGTCTTCCTCAGGATGAAGGCGCTGGAGAAGCGCCACTATTCGCGATTCAACTGGTTCCAGAACAACATCGCCAACGGCAAGCCCAATGACTGGCGCTGCCGTGCCGGCGCGCGCTACCTCTACATCTGCGAGGACGGCCTGGTTCACTACTGCTCGCAGCAGCGCGGCTATCCCGGCATTCCGCTGGAGAAGTACACGGTCGCTGACATCCGCCGCGAGTTCCTCACCGAGAAGGGCTGCGCGCCCAATTGCACCGTCTCCTGCGTGCACCAGGTGTCCTACATGGACCACTGGCGCGCCCCGCAGACGCTGCGCGAGCCACAGCGACCGGTCGAGGCCGAGCAGCAATTGGTCCAGATCGACTAGCAAACTCGCCAAATCCCTAAGGCGCCTGGAAGTCATTCTTGGCCCGTTCAGGTGGGGCCATCTTTCACGAGCTCTGGCGCGACGGCAAGAGGTCGTGGTCGCC
>JASHXK010000061.1 GCA_030043575.1 Terriglobales bacterium | reverse complement strand
CCAACGTGACCTTCCAGATGGTGCCGATTCCCGGCGGAAGATTCACCATGGGCAGCCCCTCGACTGAGGCCGGACGCTCGGACGACGAAGGACCGCAGCACCAGGTGCAGATCAATCCTTTCTGGATGGAGGTCTACGAGACCACGTGGGACGAGTACGATATCTTCGCCTTCAGCAACGATCTCCTTAAGCGTCCTGCCGCGGCTGAGAAGTCGTATGGCGACAAGCTGGCCGATGCGGTCACGAGGCCCACTCCACCGTATACCGACGAAACTTTCGGATTCGGGCGCGATCATCATCCTGCTATCGACATGACTCACCACGCTGCCATGGAATATACTCGCTGGCTGTCCGCCAAGACCGGCAAGGAATACCGGCTGCCAACTGAGGCCGAATGGGAGTACGCCTGCCGGGCGGGATCGAGCGGTCCCTATTTCTTTGGCAACGATGCGAAGCAGTTGGGCGACTACGCTTGGGACATGGACAACTCCGGGGCCAAGCCACACGAGGTTGGAAAAAAGAAGCCTAATCCGTGGGGACTTTACGATATTCTCGGGAACGTCGCGGAATGGACGCTGGACGAATACGTCAAGGATTCTTACAGGACCGCCAAGTCGGACGCGTTGCTGGTGGAGCCCGCAGTACTGCCGACGGCCAAGAGGTATCCGGACGTAGCGCGTGGAGGCTCGTGGGACGATGATCCCAAGCGGGTGCGATGCGCGGCGCGGCAAGCGTCCGGTCCGGAGTGGAGCCAGCAAGATCCGCAGCGTCCGCAGAGCATCTGGTGGCATACGGACGCGACATTTGTAGGATTCCGCGTGGTGCGGCCGCTTCAGGACGACGAGAAGCTGAAAGGCGTGAAGTCGCTGGTGAAGAAATACGATTAGAACTCTTTCCTGGGCCGAGCCCCGATATCGAAGCGAAGGAGACTGAGATGAAAAACTCGGAGGACTCGAAATCGAGCTCATCCCGCAGGGACTTTCTTAAGACCTCGGGTGCAGCCTTGGTGGGCAGCGCGATCGCCACGGGATTCGGCAGTCTGCCCGCTGTTCATGCCGCTGGTAGCGACGAGATCAGGATCGGACTGATCGGTTGCGGCTCGCGAGGCACGGGCGCGGTGGAGAACGCGCTGGGATCTGCGCAAGGCGTAAAGCTGGTGGCCACAGCGGACGTTTTCCAGGACCACCTAGACGACTGTTTGAAATACCTTTCGCAATTCAAAGAGAAGATCGACGTGCCTGCCGAACGCCAGTTCGTGGGCCTCGGCGCCTTCGAGAAGCTGCTGGCGCTCGATGACGTGAATTACGTGATCCTGGCGACGCCACCCGGGTTCCGTCCGTGGTTCATTGAGGCCACAGTTGCGGCCGGCAAGGACTTCTTCGCCGAGAAGCCGGTGGGCGTCGACGGACCGGGGATCCGCACCGTGCTCAAAGCTGTCGATGACGCGCAGGCAAAGGGTCTGCACGTGGGCGTTGGGACACAGCGCCGCCACCAGACCGGTTATCTGGAGACCCTGAAGCGAGTGCATGACGGCGCCATCGGCGAGATCACCGAGGCGCGCGCCTATTGGAATCAGGGGCCCATCTGGGTGCACCCGAAGGAACAAGGCTGGAGCGACGTCGAGTGGCAGCTCCGGAACTGGTACTATTTCACCTGGTTGTGCGGCGATCATATCGTCGAGCAGCACGTTCACAATCTCGATGTGGTGAACTGGGCGACGAACGCTCATCCGGTGAGCGCGGTGGGGCTTGGCGGCCGTCAGGTCCGCACCGGCTCGGATTACGGCAACATCTACGATCATTTTGCCATCGACTACGAGTATCCCGGCGGCGTCCACGTGGCCAGCTATTGCCGCCAGATGGCGCACTGCGAGAACAACGTGTCCGAAGCGCTGATCGGAACCAAGGGCCTCTGCCAGGTCAACAAGTACACCATCACCAGCGAAAAGAGTTGGCGCCTTGAAGGGAAGGATAACCTGCCTTACGTTCAGGAACACACGGACCTGATCGCAGCCATCCGGGGCGGCAAACCGTACAACGAACTGAAGCCAGTCGCCGAGAGCACCCTGACCGCGATTCTGGGCCGCATGGCCGCCTACACCGGACAGAAGGTCACCTGGGATCAAGCACTGAATTCGGCGGAGAACCTCATGCCCGCAAAGCTTGAATGGGGTGATTTGGCCGTGGCTCCGGTTGCCGTCCCTGGCGAGACTCGGCTCGCTTCATGACCGTCTCGAGGTAGCTTCCGGAATCAACGTGCTATAGTGTGAGATTGACGCTCTCGCTCTTTTCGACGCTCGTCCTGCGCGCTACCCCAGCCTTTGTACAGACAGCGATCCCGGGGACTGCGCCGTCCGCCAGAACGCGCGCTCGAAATAGCAGCCGCTGCTCGCATGGGGCTTATGGAGCAAGGCGGAGCTTCACGGTGCTGATTTCGTAGGGTCCCACGCGCAGCACATCCAAGGGCCGCCCCGGGTGGCTTTCCTCCAAGAGGTTGGCTGGCCAAAACAGCCGATTTTGCCCAAGAAATCGCACTGGACTTTCTGTTGTGCCGCCATCGATTTCGAAGGCTCGCAGCACGATCGCTCCGTCCGCGTCGGCCTTCTTCAATGCCGAGACGACAAGGTTATCTGCGTCAATCGAACAGAATGAACGCTCGGGTGGGAGTGGTTTTCGCGACAGTTCATTCGCCGATGGCACCGGAATTAATGGAGTGTTCAACCCCATGCCGTCACGCCAGGATTTCGCCGCAGTCCAGTCGCCCTCGCTGGATGTAAACGAGTAATGGAAAACGTAAGTACCTTCGGGCGGCGATAAGACTTGAAACGGCCGGCCACCCCGTACGACATTGACGGGGCTGAAGCGCGTGCCGCGAAGCATGCCGGCACGGATCGAGTTGTCGCCTAAGGTCAAGAACTGATGGTCGGCGCTGACGGTAAACCCCCATTCCTTGGTTCCGGCGAACACCCAGTCCTGAATTTGACGCCAACGCTTCCAGGCGTCCCTGGGTACCTCGT
>JASHXK010000549.1 GCA_030043575.1 Terriglobales bacterium | reverse complement strand
ACGTCGCCCAGAATAAATTCGCATTCGGCCGGATACTTTTGCCGCAGATACCGCAAATTGAGATCGGTGCCTTTGCGCGACAGATTATCGAAGATAATGACGTGCCATCCGTTGCGGATGAAAGCTTCGGCAGCGTTGACCCCGATAAACCCCGCACCGCCCGTGATTACAGTTGTTCTGGTTGCCACGACCCTCCTTGCCGGCACCCAAATCGGGGGAAATGATGAACAGTTCGCACCGCGTTTCAATCTAACACAGCGGAAGGGGTGAAACAGACAGCGGCACCTTATTGCAGCGGGCGCTCAGCCCTCGGTAACTAGCGCTTGCCCGGGAAGCGGCTCCGCAGCGCCAAAACGAGTACGTTAGAATTCTTTTTTTATGCCCAATTTCGACGACGGGGTGAGCGAAGCGGGCTCATCTGCGCCACCGGTGACAGCTCGACGGCCGGGTGGCCGTATTTCATGCTCGTGGGACTTCCTCGCCGTTCTCCTGTTGATGGTGGGCTCGCTGCCTCTGGCCTGGATCGCACCGCACACTCTCGTGCCCATTCCCCATCCCGGAACCTTCGATGACCACTGGGTGCTCGACGCCACCTTCAAGGTGACGCACCACATCTATTTCGCGCGCGACGTTGTCTTCCTCTACGGCCCGCTGGCGCATTGGCTGATGGCTGCTCCGCCGCGTCTGGCGGGCTTTTCGCTCGGACACATCTACACCAGCTTCCGTACCTTGCTGCTCTGGTGCGCCCTGCTGTTTACATACTTTGCGGTACGGCTGCTGATACCAGAGCAGCCCGCATGGAAGCGCTTTGTGCTGGTGTTGCTGCTGGGAGTCTTCTGGACCTCCTGGGACGGCCGCACGGCTCTCGGAATATTGCTGTTCGTGCTGTTTCTGCGCGGCTGGTACGCGGTTCGCGAGCAGCGATGGAATCCGCTGCCATTCGCCTGCGGCTCAGCTTTGCTTGCGGCAGGAGCGTTTTGGTACTCGGCGGATACGGGCGTCTACAGTGTGGCCGCCTGGCTGCTCGCCATGGCGGGAGTCGCGTGCGAGGGCCGCCGCGAGAAATCGACATACAGGTCCTACATTGTGGCAGCTGCGAGCTTCGCCGCCGGCCTCGTTGGGCTGGTCTTTGTGGTCAACATCGTTACCGGCGGCCTGGTCGATTTTCATTTTTGGCGCACGTCGCTGGCGCTGGTGTCCGTACACCGCTGGAACGAGGCGGCCGGAATGTCGCAGACGGGCGCTGTCCATCTGCTTGCGCCGTTAGTCATTGGGTCGGTTTTGTTCGTGCTGCGGCTTCTCATACCGGCCGACAGCACGCAGGTCCTTACCGCCCGCAGGGGATTTCTGCTGAGCGCCTTCGTCTTTGCGCTGCTCTCCATGCAGAGCGGGCTGGTGCGTTCCGACTATAACCACATCGTCGCCGGCGTATATCCCATGGTGTTGTTCGCCGGGGGAATTCTGTTTTCGTTTGCCTCGCGCACGGGTTCGGTGCTTGCTGTGCTAGCGGCAACCGCCGCTTCGGCGTCGCTGGCGGAGCCGCCCGCCATCTTTCAGCCGGCCAATATTCGCACCCGCTTGCGGCTCGCGCGGCATCCACTCATGAGTTGTCCCGGCGGATACTTCCAGTTCGAGGATGTGTGCTTTCCAACGGAGTTCGCGCTGCCGCTGGACAACGCTGTCATTTACCTGCAGCAGCACAGCAGCGAGCGTGATAACGTCCTGATCTTTCCTTATCAATACATGTTCGCTGTGGCAGCCCGGCGCGATGTCTCGGGCGGCGTGGAGCAAACCTTCCTGGCCAATGGCAATTACTTATCGCAATTCCACATCGACGGCTGGGAGCGCAGCCAGCCGCCGGTCGGTTTGTACTTTCGCGATGCCAGTGACGGCGAGCGAATGAGTTTCACACTAAGCCAGCCCATCGACGAGGTCAGCAACTTCACCCGCACCCCCGAGGTCTGGCTGTGGGCGTTCCGTCACTACCGTGCCGACCAGGCCATCGCCCCGGGGGTTATCGGATTGCTGAGAGATGAGTCGCGGCAGGCTCGAATTACTATGCAGGAGCAATCAATCGGTCTGGCCACGCGCACCTATCGGGTAGATAGTGCAAACTCGACCATTGACTTAGGCGCGCCTACCTGGCCACGGGGGGGTGCCGACTTTCTGCGCTTGCGGCTGAAAGTACGCTACAGCCCTCTGTGGAAGCTGCGCAAGCCGGAGCGCCTCCAATTGGAAATCACTTGCGCCGACGGTTCCCGGTCCGTACGGACTTTTGTCGCTGAGCCGAATGTCGCCACCGGCCTCTGGTTCTACCCGTGGAATGAAGCAGACTTGCTGCACTATTTCGACGCGGACGAGAGCCGCTGGCGCAGTCCCAATACACCGGCAGTCACGCATCTGCGTCTCCTGATCAGCCCGCTGGACTGGTTTTCGCAGAAACCCGAGTCGATCACCATCGACTCGGCCGATGCGGTTCGGTTCACGATGAGCCGCTAAATCCCACCACCGCTTTCCGACCATGTTTTCGATCATCGATCACGGCCGGGAACAGCGGTTGTGTTCCCAGGAAAAGGCAGGCATAATCGCTCACATCTGAGGCATCATCGCTAAACGAGACTTTCGCTCATGGAACCACGCGCAAGAACACATGGATGAGTACTCAAACGCGACATTGCCGATGGAACGCCACGATGTGGTAGATATGATCTGTCAGATCGTGAGCGAGATTCCCGGCGCACCGGAAAAGGTCGACGAGACTACCCACCTATTCGGCGCGAACGGCTTTCTGGATTCCCTCAAGCTGGTCAATGTCGTGCTCGACGCTGAGCAGCAGATCAACGACAACTACAACCTCGCCATTTCTCTCGCTGATGATCGCAGTGTGTCCCAGCAGCGCAGTCCTTTCCGCACTGTCGCCTCGCTCGCCGACTATATTCTTGCGGTCGCAGCTGAGCAGCCCCGGGCTTGACCGTGAGCGAACGGCCTGTCGCCCTAGTCACCGGCTCGCGTACTGGAATCGGCCGCTACGTCGCGGAACGACTCGTTGCTGCTGGATATCGGGTCGTCGGCTGCAGCCGCCAGCCTGCCGATTGGGCACTCGAAGGCTATAGCCACTTCGCAGCAGACGTTGCGGATGAATCTCAGGTGAAGGCCCTGCTCACCAGCATTCGACGGAAGTACAAGCGCCTCGACGTCACTTTCAACAATGCCGGTGTAGGCAGCATGAATCACAGCCTGTTGATGCCTGCCGCCACGCTGGAGCGCATCATGAGCATTAATGTTCGCGGGACGTTTCTTGTCTCTCGCGAAAGCGCCAAGCTGATGCGGCAAAGAAAGTGGGGACGTATCGTAAATTTGTCGACGGTTGCCGTGCCGCTCAGCCTGGAGGGCGAGGCCGCGTATGTCGCAGCGAAAAGCGCGGTCGAGGGGCTGACCCGCGTTATGAGCCGCGAGCTGGCGGAGCTGGGCATCACGGTGAACGCCATCGGACCCGGACCGATCGAAACCGCGCTCATCCGGAATGTGCCGAAAGGGGCCATGCAGTCGCTACTCTCTCGGCTGCCGATCCATAGCATGGGCACGCCTGAGGATGTCTTCCACGTTCTCGAGTTTCTGATTGACCGCAAGAGTGATTGCATCACCGGCCAGGTCATCTACCTGGGAGGAGCCTAGTCGCATGTACTCGCTCGACTGGCTCTATCGCAGATTCGACGAGGCACTCGATCGCGACTGCATCATCTGGCGCGAGCAAAGATATTCCTACGCGTGGCTTCGCGAACATCTTGCGGCGTGGAGGTCGCGGCTTGCGGCGGCGAATATCTTGAGCGGAACCGTTGTTGCGGTCGCGGGAGATTATTCGCCTGAGGTCATCGCGCTTCTCTTGGCACTGATCGAGGGGGGTTGCATTATCGTTCCGCTCACGGCCAGCAGTGCGCCGCAACGCGAGGAATTAGAGTTTGGGGCCGAAGTACAGGTCGCAATCAGCTTCTCGGAGGGGGACAGATTCGAGATCGTCCACCTTGATGGCGGGGTCGAGAATCCATTGACCTGCAAATTGATTGCGGCGGGCGATCCCGGCCTTGTAATTTTTACCTCCGGATCTACCGGCAAGAGCAAAGCAGCCCTGCACAACTTCGCCCGGCTGCTCGAGAAATTTCAGGCGCGGCGCAAGCCTCAAATCACGCTTGCGATGCTGCTGCTGGACCACATCGGCGGCATCAATACGCTGTTCTATGCTCTCTCCAATGCGGGAACCATCGTAGCTGTCGATAATCGCGATCCCGAGAAGGTGTGTTCCCTCATTGCGCGCTACCGCGTCGAAGTCCTTCCCACGTCGCCTACGTTTCTCAACCTGCTTCTCCTCTCGGAAGCATGGAGACGTCACGATCTCTCGTCATTACGACGAGTTACGTACGGCACAGAAGTCATGCCGGCCCGAACGTTGCAGCGACTGCGCCGGATCCTGCCTAATGTCGACTTGTTTCAGCTGTACGGACTTTCTGAGCTTGGAATCCTTCGGACGAGGACACCCAACCCGGATTCGCTCTGGCTGAAAGTTGGCGGCGAAGGAATCGAGACCAAGGTGCAGCAGGGCACCCTCTGGATACGCACGCCCTCGGCCATGCTCGGCTACCTTAACGCAACTTCGCCCTTCGATGAGGACGGTTGGTTTGACACCGGCGACGCCGTCGAGACCGATGGCGATTATCTGCGCATCCTCGGCCGCAAGAGCGATCTCATCAATGTCGGCGGCGAGAAGGTTTTCCCCGTCGAAGTGGAGAATATGTTGCTCGATATGCCGAATGTCCGGGATGTGACGGTCAGCGGTATGCCAAATCCCATCACCGGGCAGGTCGTCGCGGCGCGCTTCAATCTCTTCGAACCCGAGGAGCTGCCGGAGTTTCGCAGACGCATGCGCGAGTTCTGTGCCTCGCGGCTGGCGCCCTACAAGATTCCGGCGAAAGTGGAAATTGTGAACGCCGCACAATACGGCGAGGGCTTCAAGAAGATGCGACGTGGCAATCAAGCGGCTGCGATGCAAACTTCGGGTGCTAAGAAGAGCGACGGAAACTCCGATTAAGTAAAATCGAAAGTCCGCAGCGGCTAGGGCCGCGGTGATGGGTCACGCGGGGACGGTCTAAGAAGGCCGTCCCTTTCAAAGCGTCCGCTTCGACAGGGCTCCCGAATGATTCGCACAACCCTCGCCACCTCGGATCACTGGTTCCCGCGCCTGGTGCGCTCCTGCCGGCAGGCGGTGAATAACTTCAGCGTGCCGGCTCCTCGCGTTCTGGCTATGCCCCTGGTTTGGATCGTGGTGGCTATCCGCTCGGCGTATTACTTCATGGTGCGGGTATTTGTGTGTGAACCGTTCTTCAAGGCTTATTGCACGAGTTATGGCAGGAATTTGCATACTGGCGTGTTTCTGCATTGGGTGCAGGGTCGCGGGAGGCTGATCATTGGCGACGACGTGAGCATCGATGGCAAGTGCAACTTCCACTTCGGGGCGCGCCGTTCTATTCCACCCACGCTAACGATCGGCTCGAACACGTCGATCGGACATGGATGCACCTTTGCAGTGAACAAACAGATCACCATCGGTCGAGGATGCCTGATCGCCGGCTTCGTCAGCATGTTCGACTCACCGGGTCACACCACCGACCCCGCGGAGCGCGCGGCTGGAGTGCCGGTACCTGATGAGGAAGTGAGACCGGTTGTGGTGGAAGACAATGTCTGGGTCGGGTGGGGCTCTGTGATCATGCCGGGCGTCACGATCGGGAAGAACAGTGTGGTTGCGGTTGGTTCGGTGGTGACCAGCGATATCCCGCCGAACACCATGGCGCTGGGCAATCCTGCCAGGAAGTTTCCGCTGCCGCCGAAAGAAGATTCCACGAGCCTGTCGAAGCCCGTATAACGCCCTCGCCTTCGCTATAAACCAGCCTGCCAAGCTGAGCTGCGTTCCAGAGCTGTGCCTCTGTTCTCACGTTGAACGCTGCGCGGGATGATGCGCGCGGGATTGCCTGCAACAACCGCTCCTGGCGGTACGTCGCGAAACACCACCGATCCCAGCGCGACGGTAACCTTATCTCCCAGATCGGCCATCACGATCGCGCCGGCTCCCAGCCAGCACTCTTTGCCAATCTTGACGCGATCGAAGCTGCGGCCGGCGTCGGTCAGGTGGCCGTGTGCGTCGCGCAAGTGCTGACGCGAACCGCTGATGATCTGAACTCCGGTGGCCATGATTGTGCCTTCGCCCAACGACACCTGGCCGAGTACGCAATAAGCTCCGATGCCAACGCGATCCCCCATTGAGGATTGACTGCTGGCGAAAAACGATCCGAGTGCAATGTGGCAGTCGGCCCCGACTCTCTCGAGGGTCCACTGGTAGAAGGCGACGCGAAGGTAGCTACCAAGCATGCCGGAGTAACCGGCGAAATGGTGAGCAAAGAAGGTGTAGGGCTCGTGCCAGCGACCGAAGCCGGTCATCAGAGCAGCCGGAAACACGACTACCCGAAACATCGCCGAAATCAGCGACTTCGCGGCCCTACGCAATGGCGCACCTCTCCGGGCAGCGATTTTAGCCCAAGTTGGCACATTTTGTCCTGGGTTTTAGCAGGTTTTTGGACACTGAGCTCGCGCCCAACATGGTTCCTAGCCCGTCTTCATCATCGTTGGCCGGGCTCAGATCACCTTCCTAGCGAAACTCAGCTTCCCTTTGGTGACAACAGCCGCATCGACGGTGACGACGCCTTCCACCAACGCCATGTCCGGCAGCATCTTCACGATTGAGATCTCCAAGATCATGGTCTGGCCCGGAAAGACAGGTGTGAGGAACCGCATCTCGTTGACAGCGGCGAGAACGAGGAATTCTCCAGCTTTGAGTTCGGTTTGCGTGGTAAGGCTGAAGAGAATGGAGGCGCATTGACCGATAGCTTCGATGATGAGCGTCCCCGGCATCACCGCGCGCTCCGGGAAGTGGCCGAGAAACTGAATCTCGTTGCCGGTGACATTCTTTACCGCTTTGATTCGCTTGCCGGACTCTAGCTCCAGCACCCGATCTACCATGATCAGTGGAAATCGCTGCTTCAGGCAGTTGCGAACTTCCTCGAAGGTCATGCTGGTCATAGTTAAGCTTTCGCGAGAATCGTTGCCGTCAGCGCCGGCGCAGGATCATCGCCGTTGCGCGGGGAAGAAAACGCGCACCCGTCGGCGGAGCACTGGCGTCGCTCACCAGGCGAGTAACCCGAAGACCTGCATCCTCGGCCATCTTCAGAGGCTCGCTCTCGTTATTGAATTCGTAGACGTGGTCGCGCTGCGCCGATTCAATCGCGGTGCTGAAAAAAACAATGCCATCGTCGGCGAGCAGATGGGCAATAGCCCGAAAGAGTGGGCGCGGATCCTCCAGATGCTCCGCCAGCATGGCAGCGATGATTCCCTGATACTGCTTGCCGGTTTGCTGCGCGATGTCGAGAGCGTTCTTCACCCTGAAGGTGACGCGGCTATCGTGTCTGGAAGCTTTAAGGATGCGATTCGCCACGGCTACCGCCGGCGGGCTGATGTCGATGCCTTCGACTGCGATGTCTGGCCGCTCCTCAGCAGCCATCAAACCCATCACGCCGTGGCCCGCGGCGGTTTCGAGGACCTTCGCGTTCGGGGCCAGCGCTCTGAGAAAATCGTCGCGATACAGCGCGAGGTGGTTGACCATCGACGGCCAGAACGGATAGATGAGGATGGCCGCCCACATGTAAGGCACCATGTAGCCTTCATCTTCATAGACCTCGGAGATAACGTCGGGCAGCGCTTCGGGTGTATATTTGCCGGCTTGCTCGTAGACCTGCTGTGCCTTGGCGACTCCCAGGCAATATCTTGCGTAGCCGCGGGCGGCATCGTCGAAGACGCCATCTCCGTAGGCGGCGGATGCCCAGCGGGCCAGCGGATCCAGCAGCCATGAGCCCAGCTGCTGGTTCGACGCGAACGTGGCGCGCGCTGCCGGGGCAAGCCACTTCGCCTTACGGTCCAGCGCACCCAGGAACGCAGTGCTATCCACCATGGTTTGCTTCCTCCATCGCGCTCACTCGACCGGGCGCAGATGTCGAACCATGCGCACCATAATACGGATCAGGTCAACCCCATCCCACGGAGGCCCGAAGACGTGCATACGGCCGAGAGGCACGATGCGATCGATTCCGTGGCTGGCCGCCAGCGACGCTATCGCGATCTCTTGCTCGGGATCGGCGATCGCGAGTCCTAAGGTTTGCACGTTGCCGTCGAGTCGCGCAAGCGCCTCATACAGATCCTCCACTTCCAAGACGGTCAGAGTCCTGCCCTGAGTAGGCTGAGGGATGGCCGAGCCATGTCCCACCAGAATCGTCCAATCAGGTGCTGTGGGGAAGACGGCGCTGTTGGTTTCGTCCTGTAGCAGCCATGCAGCGCGAGCCTGACATATGGCCGACGTCAAGGCTCCTTCGATGCTCTCGCGAGGATGAGCGCGATTTTCGGCTTCAAAGGCTGATCGCAGAGCCTGAACAAAGTCGCCCGTAGACTTACCCCGCTTGGTTTCGAGAAAGAGAACCTGTGGCGACGTACAAGCCTGCTGATCAAACTGCCAGACATCGCGGGCGATGCGGCGGCATAATGCCTCCCGGTTGGCAGGATCGGACCAGGACATGACGTCCATGGCAGCCACTGAGATTCTGGGTCCGAAGACGGCGAGCCGGGCCCACGGAGGGAACGGCAGTGACCTAATTTCCGAGACAGCTTCTTCGCCACCCCAAATCATCGCGCCGTCTACGGATTGCGCCATTGCTCGCTGAAGATCGGGGCGCGCATGATCGAAGGTAAGCAGGCGGATGCGGCAGGTCACTGTACTGGTCCTGTCGCTTTCAACCAGCTTGTCTATGAGGCGAGACGTAATGTGTCGAAGCTCCTTGGGAATGCGCACCAGACAAGTGTTTCCGCCGAGCAGAGCGCAGGTCATCGACAGAAGCGGCTGAATTTCGATGTTGCCGGCGGGCCAATGACCAACGACGCCGACAGGATGGGCTTTGAGCCGGGTGCGACCATCTTCCACCCAAGCGCCATCGAGCGCGCCGACACCGAGTTCTTTGGTGATGATCGGCTCCAGCGTGTTGCGTCGGAGCCAGAGACGCAAAAACGGAACGCCCGGCAGGTCTGCCGTGTCCGATGCGCCCAGGGCCGAGCACCAGGCCTCAAAAACATCAAGGATCTGGTTGGGAGTGGTCGAAGTTGTACCCAGAATTCGACGAAGCTCCGCAGCCGCGGCTGTGATGTCGTCCGGAGAGTCGACGTTGCGAATGAGCTCAGTCATCAGGGCGTTAAGCGGATCTGAGTTTTTCGTGGCGACATAGTAGAGCGGACCCTTCAGGCCAGTGTATTTCGATCCTGATCTCTATTGCGTCCGGGACGTTAGCCCAAACACTGGCTCTACCCGAGTTCCCTTCTCCGAATGATGTTGCTGCAGCCACGCATCTCGGACCTTGGCACTCGGCCCACAAAACGGAATGCAGTGCCGCGCCGTCCGCAGCGGCATCCATCGAGCGCGACGATCTCGGCCACATCTTCGGTAAGGAGAAGATGGCCAGGAAAGCTGGTCGGCAGCACGCTGCACACCTGCACCATTCCGCGCTTCCCTTCTCCTACGGGCTCGAGGGTCAGCGGGTCGCGCACGATCACATCGGCAAAGGCGGGCACATGCTTGTTGCCCTCGGCGCAGTCGGGATAAATCACGCCGACATTTTCCACCATGCCGTAGAAATCGATGACGCGCTCGGTCGAGCAGCCGAACACCTGCGCCACGCCGCGGTTGAACGACGGCTTGTCCACAGCCTCGTCATGCAATCGCTTCCAGCCGCCGCTGTGCAGCACGTGAACCTTCGGCATCTCTAGGCTTATCGATTCGGCGAGCAGCGATTTCACCAGATACTGCCAAAGAATATAGGTAAAACCGTATACCAAAACCGGTGAATCGCGATGGGCTTTGGCAAACATCACCAGCTTGTCGCGGTCCAACACGAGGCTTCCATCACCGTCCGAATTCATGCAGTAGGTCAGCTGGGAGGCGAAGGGCATCAGTCCCTGGATCGCGGCGCCCCGTGCTCCCATCTCGGGCCCTTGTGCAACCGAGCTCGGAACATCGACGACGAGATACGGTCGGCGCTGCTGGCCGAGAAAATCCTGTGCGATGGCAATTACGGCTTTGCTCATGCGGCGGGAGGTCGGCGAATCGAGGGCAATGCGGCTCGGCATCTGTCCGGTGGTGGAACTCGATGTCAATGTCTTCTTGATGTCGTGCGGATCAACTAGCGCGAAAGGAGGGTCGGCTTTGAGCAGCGAGACAGGCAGATACGGCAAATCAGCAAATCGCGGCGCGGCGCGCGGGTCGATGGGCCAATGCCGAACATAGTTGCGGTACACGGCACTGCGGGTACAGCCGTAGTCAAGCTCGTCTTTCAGCAGTGCCAGGAAGACCTGCTCTTTGTCCTGCGGAGAAAGGCTATACGGCGGCACGGCTAGAAGCGCGTCGATCCTCGATTCCAGCGCGTTCATGACGCCTTGCTGACCTCGCGTGCGAGGGCGTCGCGCGATATCTTGCCATTGTCGGTCTTGGGTATTTCGGCGACGATCCGGATGGAGTCGCAGGTCCAGTGAATCGGCAGGCTGCGGCGCACGCGCTCGGCGAGGCCGTCTTCTTTCGCGCTGGGCACGATGTAGAGCACAAGGGCTTCGCCGGCTTCGGGATGGACCACCGCGGCAGCTGCGCACTCGTAGACGCCGGGCACGGCCGCGACGCGGGCTTCGACCTCGGCGAAGTTGATACGCACCCCCCGCATTTTAAGGAAGGCGCTCTTGCGGCCTTCGATCCAAAGATAGCCGTCTTCGTCGAGGCGGCCAAGGTCGCCAGTATAGAGCCAGCCGTCCATAAAGATGCAACGTTCGGCTTCCGGCTCGTTGAGGTAGCCCAGGGTGACCGAAGGCCCACGAACAGCGATCTCACCGCTCTGGCCGGCCGAGACTTCCTTGCCATCGGAGTCGCAGATGCGGATCTCGAGATTGTCCAGCGCCTGGCCGACGCTGCCCAGCTTCTGGTCGAGCATCGCAGGGTCGAGGCAGGAGATTCTGCTGGTCGCTTCGGTCTGACCGTACATCACATAGAACTTCGCGTTGGAGACGATGGCGCGCATCTCCTGGATTTGCCCTGGGGCAAGCGGCCCTCCAGCCTGCAGAAGTCGGCGAAGGCTGGGCATCGGGATGGACCGCAGATTCGAGCGGCGCAGCAGGATGTTGTAGACCGTGGGCACTCCGGCAAACGTGGTGCATTCATAATAATTAATAGAATCAAGCACTTTATCGGAAAACATGAAGCGATGGTCAAAGACAACGCTGCCCCCCCGATAGAGGTGCGTATGCAGGACGCTGGCGCCGAAACAGTAGCTGACGGGCAAGATCAGCATGGCCCGCTCGTCGTCTTCAAGGTACTGGCTGCGGATGATCGCTTCCGTGTTGGCGATGAGGTTGCCGTGACTTACCATGACGAAGCGCGGCGCCTCCGAGGAACCGGAAGTGGCGAAGAGGACGGCGAGGTCATTCTGGTTTTTCGATGCCGGTGAAATTGCACCTGAAGCCATTTCCGAAGGGTGTCCGTGGATCAACTGCAATTTCCGATCGGCGATCCAGTCGAAGGCGCGGGGCTTCTCCGTCCAGAGAGCTTTGGCGCCAGTCCGATCCAACAGTGCGGCGCCAAAGAGCGGCAGCTTGCTCTCGTCGACCGGAACAGACACCAGGCCGGCGTACATCGCGCTCAGGTAGGCGATGCTGCTGGCCGGCGATAAGGCGCAACCGATGACGATAGGGTCACCGGGCTTTAATCCGGCGGAAAGCAGTCGAGCGCCGAAGCTGCTGATGAGGCCCGGAAGGGCTGCCGGCTGGATGGTTTCACCGGTGGCTGCGTCGATCAGATAAGAAAGATTAGTCAGGCGGCTGACTAGACGCCCGGCAAAGTTAGTGGCTGGCGAAGGCGCGCTCATTCATGCCTGCTGCAGCTTTGCCTGGATGACCCGCACGATGTCGCGGACGTTCTCCATCTCCATCACGTCGTCGACGTCGAGGCTGATGCCGAGAGCCTGCTCCAAATTGCTGACGAGGAAGAGATGGCCGGCAGAATCCCAACCGGGAACATCGTCCGGTGCGGTCTCAAAGGAAACCGCCTGCGGATCGATACCAAACGCCTGATGGAAGGCGGCTTGAACCTTGGGCAGAATGTCCTGCATTCTCTTTCTCGTCCCTGAGTCGCGATTCAGTGCAAGATTCGCGTTCGTTCGAAGGTGGCGGCAACTCCTCTCGCGCCGCAGCTACCGACGTCGACTACTGCAAATCAACAACTTACGAGGCTAAATTGCGCCAGGAGGCGCCGGCTTTTGCGTCCCTGGGCACTCGAATCGCAGCGAACGTTGGTAATATTAATAGCCTCTTCCGAGTTGCAAAGCAAGCACCTTGGTAGCGGAGCGCAGTTGCTGCCGAATTGGGGAATCGAAGAACCGAGCGTGTGATTGCCGTTCTCTCAGCCGCGGATCGCTGCGCCGCCGTCCACGATCAGCGTCTGGCCGACGATTCCGGAGGCTGCATCGGAGCATAGGAACTGGGCGGCCGCTGCGACCTCGTCGGGCGTGACCAGCCGGCCGATCGCGCTCTGTCGAACTGCAGCGGCGAGCCGCTCATCGCGCTCGGGAAGCGCCTTCCAGGCCTCGGTTTCGACAGTACCGGGTACGAGGATGTTGACCCGGATGCCGCGCGGCGCCAACTCGACGGCAAGATGCCGGGCCAGCGATTCGAGCGCGGCCTTCGATGAGCCGACCAGGGCATAGTAAGGCAGAGCGCGGGATCCTCCCATCGAGCTGACAGCGACGACGCTGGATCGCGGAGAAAGCTGATCGGACAGGCCTTGTACGAGTTCAAAGAAGGCGCGGACGTTCAGTGCGAAGGTCCAATCGAAGTGACGCGGCGTGAGTTCGGCAAAACTGCCATGCACGCCGGTTGCGGCGCAATGAACCAGCGCCGAGAGCGGTTGCTGGCCAACCGACTTGCGGATCTGTTCCAGACCTTGCGGCGTAGTGAGGTCGGCGCGGCAGAGATCGATTGACAGCCCTTCCTGGTCGGCAACAGCTTTCAGGGAGTCGGCGGATCTTCTATCGCGAATATAGTTGGCGATGACCGAAGCGCCGGCGCGAGCGAAGCGCAGGGAAATGGCGCGGCCGATGCCGCGCGTGCCGCCGGTGATCAGGGCTCGTCCTGGGAGAGCGTAGGAGCGATTGTTCATCAGTTCGTTTTGAAGATGCGCCTGATGATACTCCAATCCGGTGCGGCGGCAGAATCGGGAGCGTCCGGCGGCGGTTCCTGAAGTGATCCCCGCAAATTAACTCATTTCTCAACAATGCCTAGTACAATGTTGGCGCGAACCAGCTGATTCCAGAACTGCACCTTAGGGACATGTTCCTACTTACCCAGACCACTCACAGGATGACGATTCAATACGATGCCGACGTGGGGCATCGTTACACGCCGAACCTTCGCGCGCGGATTCCCGGCGACGACGGCGGCTATTTTGTCGTGACCAATTCGCTAGGCTTTCGCTCCGATTACGAATTCGCGCGCGCTGCCAGCGCGCATCCGCGGATTCTGATGTTCGGCGATTCCTACACCGCGGGCGATGATGTCTCAAACGCCGACCGCTACTCGGATCAGCTGGGACGAATGCTCGGCGCCGAGGTCCAGAACTACGGCGTGCCGGGCACGGGAACCGATCAGCACCTGCTGATCTACCGCAAGTTCGCGCGCGACGTCGAGGCCGATCTGGTAATCATCTGCGTGCAGATCGACAGCTTCCATCGCATTCAGGTCTCGCATCGGCCCAACATCGATCGCGTTACCGGCAGGCAGATCATGGTGCCGAAGCCGTATTTTGAGTTGCAGAATGGCGAGCTGGTCCTGCATCAGGTTCCGGTGCCGCGCGAGCGCCCGGAAGACACAGGAGAGACAGACCTGGAAGCCGGCAGGGAAACGCCGCGCTGGTACGACAATCTGCACAACGCGTATCTGAAGGTCCCGGGACTGAGCGCGGTGCGGCATTCGCCGTTATTCAAAGAGCTGGGATACCGTGCGGTCTCCGAATTGAACCGCGCGACCGGCAAGCATCCCTATCCGGACATTCTTTCGGATGACACGCCTGGATGGAGGCTGATGTCGGCCATCCTGCGGAAGTTTATCGCCGAGGTGAAGACACGGCCCATGGTGATCGTGCCGATACCGACCTCGGAGTTTTATTACCACGGTGTCAAACCCGTCTATCAGCCGCTGTTTGAGTCGCTGGAGGATCGCGCCTCGGGCGTTCACGTCTTCGATGTGAGCACGCGGCTGGTGAATCTGCCGTTCAAGGTGCGCCGAACCCTGGGATGCGAGATTGGTGGCCACTTCACTCCAATGGCCAATGGCCTAGTAGCCGACACGATCGCCGCCGAGATTCGCAACCGCAATCTGCTGCCCGCGTCGAAGGCCAGCGTTACGGTGAACGGATTGAAGCCGTCGCGGCGCTCGCGGCAGGCAATGCCGGAGGTGCGCGGCGACTCGATCACGATCCTGGGAATTTCCTGCTTCTATCACAACTCGGCGGCGGCGCTGATTCGCGACGGAAAGATTGTCGCTGCGGCTGAGGAAGAGCGCTTCACACGCGTGAAGAACGATCGCCGCTTCCCGCACAACGCCATCAACTATTGCCTCGAAGAAGCTGGCATCTCGCAGAAGCAGCTCACCGCAGTCGTTTACTACGACAACTCCGCTTTGACGTTCGAACGGCTGTGTCATTCGATCATGGCGGTCGATCGCGATGCCGCGGCATCGATGTGGCAACAGATCATGCCGTCGTGGCTGCGGATGAAGCTGCACCTGCCAAAGCTGATTCGCAACTTCCTGAGTTACGAAGGGCCGATCCTGCAAGGCGTCCATCATCGCTCGCACGCGGCCAGTTGCTTCTTCCCTTCTCCGTTCGCGCGCGCGGCGATTCTGACGATCGACGGCGTTGGCGAATGGGCGACAGCCAGCATCGGGCGCGGCCAAGGCAATCGCGTGGAGCTGATCAAGGAGATGCGCTTCCCGCACTCGCTGGGACTCCTATATTCAGCCTTTACCCAGTTCACTGGCTTCAAGGTGAACTCTGGCGAGTACAAAATGATGGGCCTGGCGCCCTATGGCGAGCCGCAATACAAGCAGCAGATTCTCGATCATCTGGTCAACCTCAAGAGCGACGGCTCGGTGGAGCTGAATCTGGAGTACTTCGGGTTCCTGCACGAAAGCTCGATGACCAACGGCCGCTTCGCCGATCTGTTTGGCGGGCCGAAGCGCCAGCCCGAGAGCCGCATCACGCGGCGCGAGATCAATCTGGCGAAGTCGATCCAGGAAGTGACCGAAGAGGCGCTGCTGCGTATGGCGTGCGAGGCGAAGCGGCTGACCGGTGAGAAGTGTCTTTGCCTGGCTGGCGGCGTGGCGCTCAACTGCGTCGCCAATGGCCGCATCCTGCGCGAAGGACCGTTTGACGACATCTGGATTCAGCCTGCGGCAGGCGATTCCGGTTGTGCCGTTGGTGTTGCGCTGGACGTCTATCACACCTATTACGGGCGCGAGCGCGACTTCACGCCGGGCGTGTCTTCGCAAGGTGGATCGTATTGGGGGCCGGAGTTTTCCAGCGACGAGATTGAGGCCTATCTCGAGACCTATGGCTACCCGTATCGCAAGCTTTCAGGTGTTGAGCGGAATCGCTTCCTCGCGCAGAAGCTGGTTGAGGGCAAGGTCGTGGGGCATCTCTCGGGACGCCTGGAGTTGGGCCCGCGCGCGCTGGGAGCGCGCTCGATTCTCGGCGATCCGCGCAATCCGGATATGCAAGCGAGTCTGAATCTGCGGATCAAGTACCGCGAGTCGTTCCGGCCATTTGCACCGGCGGTGCTGGCGGAGCGGGTGTCCGACTACTTCGAGTTGGACCGCGAAAGTCCCTACATGCTGCTGGTCGCGCCGGTGAAGAAGGAGCGGCGTCTGCCACTGGATGCGACGTTAGCGGACGACGACGATCTGCTGCCGGTGGTGCGGCGGCTGCGCAGCGATATTCCGGCGGTCACGCATGTGGATTATTCGGCGCGTATTCAGACAGTGCGGCAGGAGCATCATCCCGAGTTCCATGCTTTGATCGCAGAGTTCGAGCGGCTGACCGGTTGCGGCGTGGTGGTCAACACCTCGTTCAATGTGCGCGGCGAGCCGATCATCTGCACGCCGCAGGACGCCTATCGCTGCTTCATGCGCACGGAGATGGATGTGCTCACGCTGGGAGACTACATTCTGCTGAAGCCCGAGCAGCCAGCGTGGTTTGAAGGTAAAGGCGAGGGTCTCGAGAACGAAGATGTTGCGCAAGCGGCTGCCGAACAAGCTCCAGAGAAATTGCTGCAGGATCTGTCGCGGGCCTTCGAGAATGATTTCTGGCCGGCAGCGGAGAAACTGAAGGCAAACGGCGGCGCGAGGATCACGGAGGAGTTTCGTAAGACTCCCACAATGTGGGAGGATGCGAACGAGCCTGCAGATCGTAAGCCGCTGTTTGAGTTGGGCGAGCAGGCGCTGTGTGAAAACCCAGATCCAGTACAGTTCGCTGACGAGCTGACGGCGAACTGGTTAAGTCACGAGGCGGCGAATGTGCTGAAGCCGGCGGTGGTGAAGCTAATCAAGATCGGGCTAAAGAACCAGGTCGAGGTCGAGATCGACGAGCAGGTCAGCGAGTCGGTATACGTAATGTTCTAAAACCAATTACCGAACCTGTTTCGCCGGCAGCGGCATACAGCCATCAATCACCACAACATCCCCCACGCGGCCGTAGGAGTGGGTGCCGATCATGTTTGGAACGCTGTGCGTATCGATTACTGCGCCGGGACGTTCGGCATACTCGTGCTCATTCAGCTTCGTAATTTCATTGAACACGATAAGGCGCCCATAGCTGCCGCTGCAATCCTGCGACGGGCGAATTAGCTTGCCATCCTCGCGGAAGATCGCGCCCGCTCCGCGACTGTATCGGATGTCGGTCGAGATGGGACTTCGCGGATGGTGAATCAGTTCCCCCGCCAGCGAGCGCGAGTAGAAGAGCCAAAGCTGCAGGCCGCCACCACGCGGCTCCTGCAAAGTCACGAAGAACCAATAGAGACCGCCTTCGATCCACACCGTTGTGTCCACCGCGGGCGCTCGCAATAGAACCTTCACCTGTTTCCAACCGTCCGGGAAACGTTCGCAGCGATAAAGCTGTACCGTCCCATCAGCCACGCTCTCGGGAACCATGTAGAGCTCTCCGCTCTCGCGAAAGATACACGGATAGGAGAGATGGTAGGGCAGTTCGAGGACAGGGATGGCCGGCGACAGATTGCCGTCAGGGTTGATTTCGGCGCAGACGATGATTCCCTTGTCTGTACTGTACGGGAGGTCCTCAAAAAAAACCCACGGCTTGCTCTCGTGCTCGATGACGAAGGGATCGGCGTAAAAGTGGCCGCGCGGCGATCGGATCCAACGGAAGTCGCGCAAGTTCAGCGGGGTGTGAGTGTGCGCAAAATTGCTAGCAAGACGCGGACGAAGTTCCTCAGCGGCTAAAGCCGCTCCGGACGGGTGCATTCTACGGACGGCTTGAAGGCCGTCCCCTTCCAGGCAGGGCTTGAGAGTTTCCTTAGTCTTCACGCCCAGCATCCAGTGCGGCAGCTCTTCGCCCACGATTGAATGCCGCACGCGGTTAGCGCCGGTGCGAAGAAATACTCTGCTGAGCCAAGGCAGCATCTCGAGATCAGTGGGAAGCGAATAGGTCTTGCCCAGGCGAGTTGAAGAGGGCTTCAGAATTTCAGCCTCGACGCTCTCCCAACCGCACTCGTGCAGCTGGCGCAATTTCTGAATGAGAAAGGTAGTCGAGCCCCAATAGGGCTGCACGCGATTGCGCGCCCAAGAGCTTCCCTGAAGCGTCGCAAACACGCCTTTGTAGAGGATTTGATTGTCGTTCGGATCGTCTGCCAGCCGTTCCAGAGCAGTGCATGTCAGGAGATTATTCTCGTAAACCTCCCAGAAGTATGGCGGACCGCCGCGATAGCGGTCGGGATCGCCGTGATGATAGGCCCAAACGCCGTATCGTGCAGCGTTCAGAATGTCACCGCGAAGATTCTCAAAGCCCAACTTTATCAACACATCGAGGTTCTTCTCGCGAATGTGAGCGACGTCGTCATCTGGGAAGCGCTGCGAATCGAGGTCGGCGATCGGCGTGACCGAGAGAGATGCGACGTGTTTAAAGCAGTGCGAGCAATCGACCTCCGCCAGCGGATCGGGAGTTTCGGAAATCCGTTTGGCATCCCGGGCAACGTAGCGCGTGAAGAGCCCGTGTCCCGCGCTGGACACGTTGGGAGGTCGCGCCGCTTGCGGGTTGAAGATCGCCAACTCCAGGCGAGCAAAATTGCTGTTGGCAACGTGTTCCAGGGCCTCCGCCAGGTAAGCCGGCAGCGTGGGACGATCGAGCAGAATACCGATGCGCAGTTGAGGAGCCGCGCTGGCGGAGTTGAGGAACCAGGGGGCATGCATCCATAGAAGTTGTAATTGTTTTGGCCACGCAAATCCAGCATCCCAAGAGCAAAGGCAATAGCGCGGTCAGACAGACAATCCTGCGCCTCGCTGCATAACCAACTGCAGCTCGTCAGTAGGTAAATGCTTGCAGCTCGGTAACGCCGGAGTCAGGACCGTTCACGTACCCGGATCGCTGGGTGGGATGTAGCGCAATGTATGTGGGAACCACGTTAAAGGCATTGGAAAAGCTGAATCCGTTCATGGTTTCCTGCAGGTTCCCGTGTATATCGTAAACATAAATCGTGCTGCCGGAGGGTGCCGAGCTGGAGTTGGGCTGAGCGATCAGAAACAATTTGTTGATGGGATCGAACTCCACATCAGCGCCGCTGTAGAACTGCTGTCCGCCTGATCCCGGCAGGGTAATCTCGAAACCTGTTTGGGCGCTGAGATTGTAAAATTCCACGCCGGCGTCGTCCTCGGTCGTACTGCAGGCGATGCCGTCGCCAGAATCGATGGCGAGCCCGTTCACAAAGCCAAATCCGATGCCAGTAAACTCCGTGAAGGTTCCCGCCGTGAGATTAACCACGCCGAAGACAGGCAAGCAGCCGAAACAACCTATGCCTCCTCCCAGGAGTGCGGTATTGTTGGCGCTGTCGTACGCAATCGGAGGAGGCACACTGCCAAAATTGGTGGAGTCCGTGATCATGACGATCGGACCGAAAGTGTTGTTGGCAACGTTGGAGCTGAATACCCAGGGAATGAACTGATCACTGTTGTCATAGGCGAAGACGGCGACGTTGGGAACGCCCTGGCTGTGGCTCACGCCGTCGGGCATGATGATGTGCTGCGCTCCGATCGGCGGCGTCCAGACGCCGTTTACGCGGTTGAGCGAGAGTGGATTCAGGGTACCGAAGGTGCGCAGGCTGACACTCCCGTGTGATACATGCTCGTGCTCGAATAGCCCGACACTGTTTCCAACCACGCCCATTGTTATGAAATCATCCTGTGTGTTCGAGGGCTGCGCCAGCTGCACCACGTCGAGGATATGGCCGCTCGCCTGGTCAAAGGTTTCCACGGCGGCCAACACGTTCCCGTTGTTCAGCGTCTTGGCTTCGGCCAGCAGGCCTTCGGTGCCGTTCTGATCGATATCAAAACCGAAGATTTGTCCGCCAAACTGGCTGTGAACTACGACCCCGGTTGGCCCAGTCGGAGGATTGGCCTGGAATTCGTTGGTCTGCCCGAACGCTGCAGCGCTGCAGATAACCAGTACAGTCAAACAGAATGAAAGCGAGCAGCTATGGACAGAAGGCCGCGTGGCAGTCGACCCATTCCAGGGGTGGCGCATCTTCGATATCTCCGAGTATGAAGTGTGTCCGCGTTGCGCGGGATTTACTCGCTAATCCTAGAATAGACAAGGCCTGCTCCTTGTCACGGTTTCGTCAAAACTTTGTGAACCTGGTTATAGCGACGCCTTTGACCGCGAGCGGAGACCTATTTATTCTCGGACGCAAACCAGGAGATTCTCTTAGAGATTTCGTGGCCGACCTTTCCACATCTCAGGCAAACGATACGGCCGTGGCCGTTGGAAGGCGGTCCGCCAGGCTCACATTCTGGCCGCTGGTCATTGCAACATTCTTTATGGTGTCGGGTGGCACCTACGGCACCGAAGACATCGTACATGGTGCGGGATACGGCGGCGCGCTTCTCATCCTGCTGCTGACTCCGCTCCTCTGGAGTCTGCCGACAGCCTTTATGATCGGCGAGCTGTCGAGCGCCTTGCCCAAGGAGGGTGGCTTCTACGCCTGGGTTCGGCGGGCGCTTGGCGACTGCTGGGGGTTTCAGGAGGCGTGGCTGTCATTGGTGGCCAGCGTCTTCGATATGGCCATCTATCCCACCCTGTTCGTGTTATACCTCGCGCGGCTTTTTGCATGGCTGGGTTCAGGATATCGCGGTGTACTTGTTGGACTAGCCTTAGTGGCAGTCTGCGCTGGATTGAACATTGCGGGCATCCGCGTGGTGACCACTACGTCGCTCTGGCTCTTCTGCCTGCTCTCTGCGCCATTTGCGATCATCGTGATGCTGGCTCCATTCAAGTATGGGGTACTGGCGCACGCTGTCACCAGGCCAAGCACTTCGCAGGTTGATCTTATCGGCGGTCTGCTGGTTGCGATGTGGAATTACATGGGCTGGGACAATGCTTCGACCATCGCCGCCGAGGTAGACCAGCCGCAGCGGACCTATCCCCGCGCCATGATTGCCGCGGTGATTCTGGTTGCGGTTTCGTACATTCTGCCGGTTGGCGCCGTCGCTTTGACCCACCTTAGCCCATCCGCGTGGGAAACAGGATCGTGGGCGGACATTGCTGGCCTCCTCGGTGGACCGCTGTTGCAAGTGGGGCTTGTGCTCGGCGGCATGATGAGCGCCTTCGGCATGTTCAATGCGTTAGTGATGAGCTATTCGCGACTGCCGTTTGCGATGGCGCAAGACGGAATGCTGCCGGCGGTCTTCGCCCGCGTGAATCGGCGCAACGTGCCTTGGGTTTCGATTATGGTTCTCGCCACCGGATGGGCGTTGTGTCTCGGCCTGGGATTCGAACGCTTGGTAACGATCGATGTGCTCGTCTATGGAGCGAGCCTGTTTCTCGAGTTCGTGGCTCTCGTCATATTGCGTATCACCGAACCCGGGTTACCGCGCCCGTTCAAGGTTCCAGGCGGCACCTTCGGTGCGATCGCTGTCGGCGTCTTCCCCACCCTGCTGCTGGTTTTCTCCATCGTTCGCGGGGACCACGAACGAATTCTCGGCATGAGCAGTTTGCTGTTCGGAATCCTGCTTATTGGCGCCGGATTTCTAGCTTACGGAGTCGACCTCTGTTTGCGCCGAGCACGTGGTTAGCACTAGCTCCTTACGAGCGGGCGGGAACACAACACGCCCCAATGCAATCGATCCAGTCAGGCCTTCGACTCATCAACCCTTCATCAGCATCTATCCGGTTCGCTCTATACTGAAGATGTGCTTCGAATCGGCCTCTGGATCGTGGCGTCGGCTCTCATCGCGCAAGGCCCGCCCGCACAACTTCAGCCCGGCGTCATCGTAGCCCATCAAGTCTGTACTACCCAGCCCGACCAAAGCTACGCGCTCTATCTTCCGTCGCACTACTCCGCTGACAAGCGCTGGCCAATCGTCTACGCCTTCGATCCGGATGGCCGGGGAAATATCCCAGTCGAACTGATGAAGGATGCCGCAGAACACTACGGCTACATCGTTGCCGGCTCCAACGACTCGAAGAATGGATCGTGGAAGATTGAAGGCGAAGCCGCGCAGGCCATGTGGGACGATACCCACGCGCGCCTTGCCATCGACGAGCGCCGTATTTACTTCGCCGGCTTCTCCGGAGGTGCTCGCGTCGCCGCCGTCCTGGCCCAGCGATGCAAATGTGCTGCCGGTGTGCTTCTGGACGGCGCCGGCTTTGGAGGCGATCCTCCGTCGCGCGATAACACCTTTGCCATCTTCGCCGCTGTCGGCAGCTACGATTTCAATTATCCCGAATTATCCGATCTCGACGAGAAGCTCGCGCAAGCGGGCTTCCCACACTTCCTGCGTCACTTCGACGGACCGCATCTGTGGGCGCCGACAACCGTCATCGACGAAGCTCTCGCATGGTTTCAATTGATCGCTATGAAGCAGAATCGTGAGGCTCGCGACGAGAGCTTTATCACGCAACAAGAAAGCGAGGCCGTGGCTCGCGCCAAGACTCTCGAACAATCCGGCCAAAGCTACGAAGCCTGGCGGGAATATCGCCAGGCCGCTGCCACCTTCGACGGATTAACCGACGGCGCCTCGCTCCAGCAATCCGCGACAGCGTTGGCGCAGCAAAAAGCAGTGCGCGAAGGCGCCAAGCGCGAAGCGCAGGAGTTCGAGGAGCAGAATCGGCTGACGAGCGAAATCTACTCCGGCTTGCTCGCCTTGCGTGACAAGGCAGTCGGCTCTTCGCAGCCGCCTTCACAAAACGGGCCATCTATCGGCACAGTGCAGCAACACAGCGAAATGGGCACGTCGCACGCCAACCCTCCCGAGGGCGCCGATATCTTTCATCAAGTCGAACAGCAGATCGTCGACCTGCGCCAGCGCTCAGCATCGGAAAAGAAAGAGGACAAGGTGCGCGTCTATCGTCGCGCGCTGGCTGGGGTTTTTATTGCGGCGGGAGAATTCGGAGACGAAAGCCTCGTGGCCAAGAACTTCGCGCTCGCGAAGGACTATTATCAGCTAGCAACCGACGCTTATCCTGATAGCGCCGGGGCTCTGCAGGACCTTGCAACCGCGCGAGCGCTGAGCGGCGACCGCAAAGGCGCTCTGGAAGCGCTATTGCACGCGAAGGAGAAATCCAAAGACCCTGCGGCATTCTCCGCCTGGCTCAATCAAGAACCCGCCTTCGCCAAACTCCGCCAAGATTCCCAATTTCGCGCCCTGCTGGCCGACCAGTGAACGGAGATGCTGCGGGAAAACGCCGGCGGCGCTCGAGCCACTGAGAGGCTAAACAGTCTCCAGCATTTTCCCAGCGGTTTATCCCACCCAGGACGATAATGGCCCTCCCCTGATATACATTGTTATTCGAGTTTCGGAGAGCCTTCTGATGACATATTCCCTCTTCACACGCCGCGGCAGCTTCACTTCGCTTCCGGCGATTCTTGCAGCTGTTTCCCTGGTCTTTATACCTGCGCTCTATGCGCAGAATTCTGCCGGCCCGCAGCCAGCCCCACTGCCTCCACCGATTGTCGCGCCGGCTGACACACCGTATCCCGGCACGATTACGCTCATGGTCGATGCCACGAACGTCAACGATCGCATCTTCAAGGTTCAGGAAACCATTCCGGTCAAGGCTGGCAAGCTGGTATTGCTCTATCCCGAGTGGATTCCCGGCACCCACTCGCCGTCGAATCCTGTGGTGAACCTGGCAGGCCTGTTGCTAACCGCCAATGGCAATCGCGTCGACTGGGTACGCGACCAGGTCGACATGTATGCCTTCCATGTCAACGTGCCCAAGGGCGTGACTTCTCTGGAGGCCAGCTTCCAGTATCTGGGCCCGATTAACCCGAAGCAGGGCCGCATCTCGTCGAAGTTCGCTAATGTGACGTGGCAGAGCGTGCTTGTTTATCCAGCCGGCTATTTCTCGCGGCGCGTCACATTCTCTCCATCGCTTCGACTGCCGGAGGGCTGGAAGTTCGCCTGCGCGCTGGAAACCAAGTCGCAGGACAGCAATCTTGTCGAATTCAAAGACACCACACTGGATACGCTGATCGATTCGCCGCTTTACGCCGGCGTCAACTTCAAGCGCATCGATATCTCCACCGGTCCGGATAATCAGGTCTTTCTGGATCTCTTCGCCGACAAGCCTGCCGATCTCGAGGCTACGCCCGAACAGATTCAATTTCACAAGAATCTCGCCATCGAGGCGCAGAAGCTGTTTGCCTCTCACCACTACGATCACTACGACTTTCTGTTTTCGCTCAGCGATGTGGTAAGTGGCAAGGGATTGGAGCATCATCAGTCCAGCGAAGATGGCTCGCGCGCCAATTACTTCACCGATTGGGCGGCCAACGTTGGCTCGCGCGGGCTTTTGCCCCACGAGTACACACATTCATGGAATGGCAAGTTCCGCCGGCCTTGGGATCTCTGGACCCCCAACTTCAACGTCCCCATGCAGAACGATTTGCTATGGGTGTACGAGGGTCTCACCGATTACTGGGGCAACGTGCTCGCGGCGCGCTCCGGTATGCGCACCGCCGATCAGGCTCGCGATGTCTGGGCGCAGATCGCCGCCAACTTTGAAATCAGTCCCGGACGCACCTGGCGCTCCCTGGTCGATACCACCAATCAGCCGATTATTTCCTCACACGGAGCCATGCAAGAAGCGTGGCCGAGCTGGCAGCGTTCCTACGACTACTATCCTGAATCCGACCTCATCTGGCTCGATGCTGACACGAAAATCCGCGAGCTTAGCGGCGGCAAGAAGTCGCTCGATGATTTTGCCAAGCTGTTCTACGGCATCGACAATGGCAGTTACGTCACTAAGACGTACAACCTGACCGATCTCATCACCGCGCTGAACACGGTGCAACCGTTCGATTGGGGCGGATTCTTCCGCGACCGGGTGTACGAGGTCGATCCCAAGGTTCCGGAGAACGGCTTCACGCAGGGCGGCTATAAGCTCGTCTACAACGATGTTCAATCCGACTGGATGAAGCATCAGGATCCCACTCGCGGAACCAGTTTCGCCACTTCGCTGGGTTTCTCGGTCAACGGAGAAGGCAACATCGACGATGTGTGGTGGGATAGTCTTGCCTTTAAGGCCGGCATCACGCCTGACATGCAGCTGCAAGCCGTCAATGACCAGAAATATACCGTTATGGTTTTGCGCGAAGCGATTCTTGCCGCGGAGAAGACGACGGATCCGATTAAGCTGCTGCTCAAGCGGGGCGACGAGTTCATCACCGTTAGTCTCGATTATCACGGCGGGCCGCGCTATCCGCATCTGGAGAGAGTGGAGGGAACGGAAGATCGCCTGGACGCAGTGCTGGCGCCGTCGAAGTAGTGGCCGGCTTATCCTTGCACATTCGGCAGCCGGCGTTAGAATGTCAGCCATTCACCCTTGGGGGAGTTCATGGCGGATACATCCGCAGTTCCCTTTCGTTACGAAGTTGAGGTTGCAGGCGATACCACCACGATCAAGT
>JASHXK010000548.1 GCA_030043575.1 Terriglobales bacterium | reverse complement strand
GCGTGATGTAGATGACTTTGCCGGGCCGCTTGTTGTCGCGGAAGATGCGAATGATCCTGCGCGCAAGCGAGTCGGGCATGCGATGACATAGCAGCGCAACGTCAAAAGGCACGCGCGTTTCTGCAGCTTCGACAATTTCTCTTTCGCCGACGATGGTGGCAACCCGATGCCCAGCCGACTCCAGCACGCGCTGACGTAGCAACGCCACTTCCTGATCGGTAGTAAGAATAAGAATCCTCATATGGCGGGGCTAGCTGGCGAAGTGGTTGTTGGGAGGATATCAAAACCGCGGACAACCTCCTACTGTTAACTAACAGAGCTAATCAGCCCGCGGTGGGCGAGAGAAGGCCTTACGCCGGTGTTTGCATGAAGTCTAGCGCGCGCGCGATGTAGGTCCGCAGATCGTGGCGTCGCACGACGGCGTCGAGCATGCCATGTTCGAGCAGGAACTCGCTGCGCTGGAAACCTTCAGGCAGCTTCTGCCGGATGGTCTGCTCGATCACGCGCGGTCCAGCAAATCCGATAAGTGCTCCCGGCTCGGCGATATTGAGATCGCCCAGCATCGCAAAAGATGCCGTGACGCCGCCGGTGGTGGGATCGGTCATCACGGAAATATAAGGCACTTTGGCATCTTCCATGCGAGCCAGCGCGGCGGAGATTTTCGCCAACTGCATCAGGCTGATGGCACCTTCCATCATGCGCGCGCCGCCGGAAGCAGAAACGATGATCAGCGGCAGCTTTCCCGTAGTCGCTTTCTCGATGGCGCGAGTGATCATCTCACCCACCACCGCACCCATGGAGCCGCCGATGAAGGAGTACTCCATGGCGCTGACGATGACAGGTTTTCCATCGAGCCTGCCGCGCGCGTTGATGACCGCGTCGTTCAGGCCGGTTTCCTGCTGCGAGCGCTTCAAACGGTCAGAATAGGACTTCAGGTCAGTGAAGTGCAGCGGGTCAGTCGAGACGAGGTTGTTGTCCTCGGGTTCATACTTGCCGTCGTCCAGCAGATACGAGAGGCGCGTGCGGGCGTCGATGCGGAAGTGACGGTCGCACTTGGGGCAGACGTTGAAGTTCTGGTCCAGATCCTTCTTCCAGATGATCTGCCGGCAGTTGTCGCACTTTACCCACAAGCCTTCGGTCTTGACCCGCTTCTCGCCTGAAGTATCGAGGGGGACGGATTCGCGCTTAAACCATGCCATTGTTGTTTAGTAGGTCAGTGTAGCTGACGGGATAAGAATTGTCGCGTGCCTGCGGCTCAGGGTCGAGCACGCTTTTGAGGCCCGCATCGACGGTCGAGTTTCAAGAACGCGCTTTAGCCCCTGAGGCAATCCGCACCGTTACTTCAGCGGCTGAAGCCGGCGCATCAAATGAGAACTCGAACTGCACGCTTGGAAGGCGTGCTCCACCCCAAGCAAGACCCCGGCGACACAGCCACTCTGGAACGCAAGATTTCTCCCGTCTTGCCGATAGAACCAGATGGACGCGCGCGTCCCGCGATCTCGCCATGGCTGCGAGAAGCCGCCGCCGACGTTAGTACTAGGAATCGGGAAGAAGCATGTTTGCCATCATCGGAATACTGGTGGTTCTGGGCGCAGTGATTGGCGGCTTCCTGATGGAGCACGGCCCTATCCGAGTGCTGATTCAGCCTTCGGAAGCCATCATCATCTGCGGCGCGGCGATCGGCACGCTGTTGGTGGCCAATCCACTACATACGCTGAAAAGCGTCATGAACGGCGTGCTGCAGGTGCTAAAGGGGTCCAAGTTCACCAGGAAGCGCTACCTGGACGGGTTGAAGATGATGTACGACACGTTCAACAAGATCCGGCGCGACGGGCCGAACTCGGTGGAGAACGACATCGAAGAGCCGGACAAAAGTAAGTTCTTTCAGGCCTATCCCGATTTCGTCAAGGACCATCACGCGCGGGATTTTGTTTGTGACACTATGCGCATGGTGCTGATGGGCGGCGTCGAAGCGTTCGACGTCGATCAGATGATCGAAGTCGACATGGATGTTCACGCGCATGAGAGCGAGGAGTCCGTAACCGCACTCAGCAGCGTGGCCGACTCGCTGCCCGGGCTGGGCATCGTCGCCGCCGTGCTTGGGGTGGTGATGACGATGAGCGCATTGGGCGGGCCGCCGGAAGAGATCGGCAAGAAAGTCGCAGCCGCTCTGGTGGGAACGTTTCTCGGCATCCTGATGTGCTATGGCTTCATCGGACCGATCGCTGCGAATCTCGCCAAGCTGGCGCATGAGGAACACGAATACCTGCATGTGCTGCGGGTCACCATGATTGCGTTCATGAAAGGGACATCTCCACTGCTGGCAGTCGAAATGGGACGCCGTGCCGTGCCCGCGCATCTGCGCCCAACCTTCGCCGAGTTCGAGAAGAACTGCAAGCAATCCGGTGCGGCAGCTGCCGCGGAAAGCTCCGAGGCGCCTGCCGAATCCGAACCGGTGCCCGCGGATTAGGAACAAGCGATGGCTGCTGCAAAAACTCAGCCGATCATCATCAAGCGCAAGGGCGGACACGGCGGCCATCACGGTGGAGCCTGGAAGGTCGCCTATGCCGACTTTGTGACGGCGATGATGGCGCTGTTCATTGTGCTGTGGTTGATGAACACCAGTAAGCCAATCCAGGAAGCCATCAGCGGATACTTCAAAGACCCGGCGGGTACCGGCAAGCTGATGGGGTTGAAGACGTTGCCACAGCCGGCCAAAGAAGTGACCAAAGAAAGTCTGGACAAGGTCAAGAGCGAGTTGGAGAAAGCGATTCGGCAGGTTGCCAACTTCGACAAGCTGAAGAGCCAGATCCAGTTGACGGTGACGCCAGAAGGATTGCGCATCGAACTGCTGGAGACGAAGAACGGCACATTCTTCGACAGCGGCAAACCCGATCCCAATGGCAATGGCCGCGAACTATTGATGACCATCGCCGAGGAGCTGGGCAAGGCGCCCAACAAGATTTCAGTCGAGGGACACACCGATTCGCAGCCGTTCTCCGGCGGCGCGAACTACACCAATTGGGAGCTATCGGTGGATCGTGCCAACGCCAGCCGCAGGATCATGCAACAACATGGGCTGCGGTCAGACCAAGTCGCACAGGTGCGCGGCTTTGCCGATCAACAGCCACGAAACGCGAAAGATCCTTCCGACCCTGCCAATCGCAGAATCACCATTCTGGTGCAGTATCTGGAGCAGAAGGTGCCAGAGGGGCCGGAGACAGCCATAACGCCGCCCGGTACACCCGCACCAGAAAAGAAGCCTTAAACTTTCCAGAGAAAGCAGGGTGGAGCACGCCTTTCAGGCGTGCTCCACCCCGATGGCTGAATCGGGCAGTGAAAAGATCAACCCGGATCGGTGCCAAATCCCGCGACTTCAGAATCAGGAATGCCGATACGGCAGGGTTACCTTGACGCGGCAGCCGCGCGTATCCCCGCGATTTGCCAACTCAATGGAGCCGCCGTGGGCTTCCGCAATCTGCTGCGACAGCACCAGGCCGATTCCTGAGCCGCCCGGCTTGGTGGTGTAGAAGGGCACAAATACATTGCTGGGATTGAGCAGGCCGATGCCGTTGTCTTCCACCATGAGCGCGACGTGGTGATTGGATTGCTCCCATCGCAGCTTGACTTGAGCGGGT
>JASHXK010000547.1 GCA_030043575.1 Terriglobales bacterium | reverse complement strand
GGATTACTCTTCGGCTTGCGCAGGCGCTCGTTCCTGCCGCGTGAGATAGGTGCGGCTGATGCGGTCGTGCCAGCACAGCGCGTCCACATCGACCAGCGCCCATAGCAGTCCCATCATCAGCGACGCCGCCGAAAAATATAGCCCGACGACGCGCCCGCGGCGATGACGCCACTTCGGAATTCCCCCCTTGAACGTCCTCAAACGCAAGTGGAGAGCGCGCATCCCAACCGTTGCACCGGCGTACATCGTCAGCATGTACTGATACACCGCCCAGAGCAGGAGGGGAAGTGCGCTGCCGATCAGGAGCAGCGGTTTGGTCAGCGTCAGCTTAGGTAGCATTTTGTGGCAGACGGCGCCGAAGATTACGGCGGAGACGGCGATCAGAGCGCCATCGATCATGCCGGCAAGAACCCGCTGCGAAATCGTCGCCGGATCGAGCGGCAACTCGATGTGGTCGGCGGGCGTCGTCGGTTGTGCGACATTAGACGGCAGATGCAATCCGTCGAGCAGTGGAGCGCAGGGAAACGCTTCCAACTCCTCGGGGACATCCAGGATGCGCGGCTGCTCGGGAACGACGGGATCGGCCAGTCGATGGCGCGTTTCCGGCCCCAGCGTGGCTTGTCGTGGAAATGCGATAACTTTTCGCTGAGCCGGAGGGCGTGGAACAAGTTGCGGCCCTGGCTGCCGCTCCGGCGCGACATCTTCGCTCGCCCGCGCTACTTCACTTTTTTCGATAAAGGTATCGGTTGTGAACTCATTGCTCTCTTCCAGCGGCGGTGTTGATTCCTGGATTTCGACGGGTGAAGCTTCGACGCCCGCGGCTACAGCGCGTACATCGCCAGCCTTCGACTCGGCCGGCGCAGTCTGGCAGGATTCCGGTTGCGGATCGGCGATGAAGTCTTGTGTCGACGTGGGAGGAAATGGGAAGCGCATGCTAAATGCTCCCTCGATGCGGCGGCCACGGCGATGTCGGTAACCTGCGACCCGCGCAGAAATCTCGTTTCTCCAGCGGTTCTCTGACGGTTGCGGCGAGTCGGCTTCGGGATGGGAGCGTAACGATTGCTGGTCAGTCATGTCGTGGCGCGACTATGCTCAACTCCTCTCGCACATCAGGAAACGCGGGTTGGTCAACCGACGAAACACGAACGAGATCGAACATCGCCATGACCAGCAACACCGAGGCGCTGCACCGATTGCTTCGATTGCGAAACCAGCGGGCGCCAGCCGGGTTTAGAAGAGCGTCAGACCTGTATCAACAGCGATTCAGATTTTGCCTGTCATCCGGCAACGTGCTAAGTTGCAAGGTTCCACCTCATTCACACGCAACCGCGAAGGGACGCACGCCTATCGATGATTCCTCGCACTGGATTGATTATCACGGCGCTGGTGTGGTGTCATCTGTTTCTGCGGCCCGCTATATTAACCAGCCAGTTGCCTCCGTCGCAACCGCAACAGAATTCATCCCAAGCGGCCGATCAGACAACGGGAACGGCTACGCCCACCACGGCGACCGGTCAAAATTCGACCCCGGCGCAATCATCGACGGCGACGCCGAAAGTTACGGTACGAACCGATACCGGCCAGGAAGACACCAAGACGGAAGAAATTATTCAACAGGAATTGCAGGAGGCGACTCCGCCGGAGGGACCGGAGCGGCCGGCAGTCAATGCCGCGCCGGGACGCAACGAAGTCCTGATTCGCGCCGACGAGCAGGAAAAGAACCAGGACATCTACTCCGCCCGCGGCCATGTCGAGATTCGCTTTGGGGGAAACACGCTGCATGCCGACCAGGCCACCTACGACTCCACTACCGGCCAAATCACCGCCACCGGACACGTGGTCTTCGACGGTGGTTTGCATAACGAGCACGTCGTGGCCAGCCGCGCCAACTATGACGTGAGCCGGGACAGTGGCACGTTCTATAACGCCACCGGGTCGACCGGCGCCAAGGTCAAGAACAAGGTAATGTTTCTCACCTCCTCGACTCCATTTTTCTTTAGCGGGGAAAAAATAGAACGGCTGGGGCCGGACCACTATCGCGTTTACTACGGATTCGTCACCTCCTGTCAATTGCCGAAGCCCAAGTGGCAGTTCGATTCCGATGCCTCCGACGTGGAGCTTGGCGACGAAGCCAAGATGCATCGTGCCACGCTCAAGCTGGGTGGCATTCCGGTCTTCTACTTCCCGTTCGTCGAACACCCGGCCGACAATCTAGGAAGGCAGAGCGGGTTTCTGGCTCCCGACATCGGCTACTCCAACAGCAAGGGATTTATTCTTCAAGACGACTACTACTGGGTAATTAGCCGCAATGCTGACGCAACTATTGGAGCCGGGTTATACGCTGCGCGCGGATGGGAGCAGGATGGCGACTTCCGCTGGCTGGGATTTAACTCAGCTTTTCAGATGCAGTACTACGGCGTCGTCGACAACAAGGGCAACCCGCAGACCCATCAGTTGCAGGGTGGTGAGGAGCTGAAAGCCAGCGGCTTTACGCAGCTGCCCGACGGTTTCCTGGCGGTCCTCAATATAGACCTGCTCTCCTCCTACATTTTTCGCCTGGGATTCGCGCTGGGATTTACGGAAGCCATCAACTCCGAGGTCCGGTCCAATGGATTTGTGATCAAGAACTGGGATGGCTATAGCCTGGGTCTTCTGGCCGCACGCTACGAAAACTATGAAAGCGAGACCTGGGGCGACGACATCAGCATCGTGCACGCGCCCAGTCTCGACTTCAATACCGTCGAGCGGCCATTTAGCCGCACCAACTTTGTCTATTCCTATGACGCTGCCATCGAGGGACTGAATCGCAGCGAGATCGGATTCGAGACCGCGCCGATTGTGCCTCGGCTCGACGCCGCGCCGTACATCGCGTGGCCCAAGTTTTTTGACGGCTGGACCTTCCGTCCGCAGATTGGCGCTGAGGAAACCTGGTGGGGCGAGCGGCTGGAGCCGGGCACCAGTTCAACCGTGATCGGCATTGCCACCCATGACCCCATCAACCGCAACGTGGCCAACGCTTCCTTTGAACTTCGGCCGCCGACGCTGTCTAAGATCTTCAACGCCAAGCCCTTTGGCCGGGTGCTGAAGCACACCGTCGATGCCTACGCGGTCTACCGTTATCAGACGGGCGTCGACAATTTCAGCCAGATCATCCGCTTCGATTATCGCGACATTCTGGCCGACACCAATGAAATCGAGTATGGGGTGATCAACCGCCTCTACACCAAGAAAACCAACATCAGTCCGCACTGCTACCAGCGCAAGGAATATGCCTCCGGCTCCGAGCAGCTGACCGCCGCGCAGAAGGCGGCTGAGGAAAAAGCTTGCAAAGATGACAGCCCGTCTTCCGGCAACGTGGTGGAGTGGAAGCTGGCGCAGGAGTATTTCACCAATCGCACTTTCGGGGGAGCCCTGATATCGGGCCAGCGCAATGTCTTCGACAGCACTGTCGACTTCACCGGCATCGCTTTTCTGACCGAGCCGCGATTGTGGTCGCCGATTATTTCACGCCTGCGAGTGGCATCCGGCAACACTGACTTCCAGTGGGACGTGGACTACGACCCGGTCTTGCACCAGGTAAATGACAGCACCATGTTCGCCGGATATCGCTGGGGAAACTGGTATGTGAATGGCGGCCAGACCTATCTGAATGCGCCGGGTGAGGTGGAAATGGTCAATGGCGTTCCGATGCAGCAGATCTACAACCAGTGGCGCATTGGCGGAATCTACGGCGGCATGGCAAAAATGGGGTTCAGCGCTGGAGTCAGCGTAGCCATGTCGGCTGATCCGTCGCCTCCGCTGTTTCAAGGAGCCACCATTCAAACCAATTACAACTGGGATTGCTGCGGCATTGCCTTTCAGTATCAGCGCTACGCCCTGGGAACCGTGCGCACCGAAAACGCCTACCACTTCTCGTTGAGCCTGACCAACGTGGGCACCTTCGGCAGTATTAAGCGCCTGCAGCGGCTGTACTAGCTGATAACTTCACTCCTCCGGGCTGCCTTACAATGATTGCGATGTCCGCGTTGCCCTCTAACCTGTCTTCGTCGGCTCGGGATCTTCGAGCCAAATCGCTGGCGTTGCGCGCTTACTTGCGAACGCCGGGCCGTTTGCTGGTGGCGTATTCAGGCGGAGTCGATTCTGCGTTTCTGGCGTGGGCTGCGCATCAGGAGCTGGGAAATGACATGCTGGCCGTGCTGGCCGATTCTCCCAGCCTGGCGCGCCATCAGATGCAGGACGCAGTGGCGTTTGCAGAAGAACACGCCATTCCATTGCATGTCATTGAGACTGGCGAATTGGAGCGAGACGACTATCGCCGCAACGATGGAGCCCGCTGTTTTCACTGCAAGGACGAGCTGTTCACGAAGATGGAACAATGTCGGCGGGAGCGCGGCTTCGATGCCATCGCTTACGGCGTGAACCTGGACGACCAAGGCGACTACCGTCCGGGGCAAAGTGCCGCACGCCAGCATGGAGTGGTCGCGCCACTGCTGGAGGCAGAATTGACGAAGCAGGACATTCGCCAGCTGGC
>JASHXK010000546.1 GCA_030043575.1 Terriglobales bacterium | reverse complement strand
GCGGGAAAAACGCCCAGTCGCAAAGCCAGATATTTTTTGGTGCCTTCAGCCTGGTACATCGACGGCAACGTCTCCTGCATGATGGCGGGCGAGATCGCCTCCAGTTGCGCGCTTGCCTTCTGCAACGACCAACCCGTCTTCAGCCGGCCAAGAATCGCCAGCCACCAGGCGTCGCGCCGGTTGTAGATGCTGTACTCGCCCATGATCACGGGCTCAGAGCAGAGGGGCACAGCCACGTCAAAGCTGTGCCCGACGTCAACACCATAAAAACTAGCCGGCATGACTCCGAGAACCGGAAACGGATGACCCTCCAACGTTATTGTCTTGTCGATGACGTTGGGATCGCCTCCGAATTCCCGTTGCCAGAAGGGATAACTGAGAACCGCGCCGGGCGCCCCGCATCCCGGATGATCGTCGGATTCGCGGAGAACACGGCCGAGCAGCGGCTGGACCTGCAACACGTCGAAAAAGCTGCCGCTTACCCACAGACCGTCGGCCGGACGGGATTCGCCGCCGGTAGCGAGATTAAACGTCTGCGTCCCCCAGGCCAGCACCCCGCTGAAGCCCTGTTGTTGAGTGCGTACTTGCTCCCATTGGGGATTGGTGGTGTACGCGAATCGCCCCGTGGCATGGCCGGACTTCCAGTTTTTCAGCGGGCGTACAAGTGCGAGTTCCTGTGGATTCGGCACCGGCAGAACGCGCATGCGAACCGCGTCCAGCAACTGGAAGATCGCGGTGTTGGCTCCGATTCCAAGCGCGAGCGAGAAAATGCAGACGGCGGTAAAGCCCGGGCTGAGGCGCAGCGTACGTAACGCGTAACGCACATCCTGCAAGAGCGATGACCAGAATTGACCCGAGGACGTCGTGCCGAGTGCAACGGGTTCGCTCCGAACGGGGCCTATGCGGCTTAGTTCGGCGGTGAGATCACGTTGATCAAGCTCGGCCGTGACAGCAGAAAGCGCCTCTGCTTCCGTCGCTCCGCCGGAACGCAAGCAATCATACCGGTCGCCGAGGTGTTCCGCGAGTTCCTCCACAATCTCCGCTTCCCTCTCTGGCGCGAGGTTGCTGTTGCGCAGACGTTCGCGAATCAGACTGCGGAAATCAGGCATGTCGTAAACCCGTGATGCGCTGCATGGCAGTTACGAACTCGAGCCACGTGCTGCGCTGCTGCTTGAGCATGCGGCGGCCGGCGGCGGTGAGCCGGTAATATCGCCGGCGCCGCTGCCCCGGTTTCTCTACCCAGGTGCCCTGAATCCAGCCTCGTTTCTCCAGCCGATACAGCAGCGGATAAAGCGACGCAATGTTGAAGCGGAGGGATCCCTCGGAACGTGTCTCGATAACCTGGCTGATTTCGTATCCGTGGCGCGCACGCCCTTCCAGCAACGACAGGATGAGCAATTCAGCGCTGCCTTTCTTGAGTTCTCTGTCCAGGATAACAGATGTCTGTGACATATATGGCATAGAAACATATGCTTTCGGAGCTGCAATTGTCAAGTTGCATGGCTCAAGTGTCCCCGAGGTCGGTAGCGGCCAAGGTGGGCTGGGTTTGAGCGCAAAATGCAGACTTGGATTTATAGTCTATTGGCGTTGGAGGCTCGTAACTGGATGATGAGAATGAAAAGGATGTGGCGGCAAGAAATTGGACAGTTCTTGATGATGTGCGCAGTCGCTGCTGTTTTCCTGGGGTGGCAGTCGTCCCCGGTATTTGCACAGGCCCGACAGACCGATGACGCCTTGCGGGCGCAACGGCAGACGACGGAGAAGGAACTGGAGTCGATTGCCATCATCGAGCGCAAAGTCATGGTACCGATGCGCGATGGCAAGCGAATGCAGGCCGACATCTACCGCCCCAAGGACGAGTCGAAGAAGTATCCCATCATCTTTGTGCGCACGCCCTACAACTTCAATTATTGGGACATCGACTTGGGGGCTTCGCGCGACATGAAACCCGCGATCGACGCGGTTAAGCGGGGCTATGCGTACGTCGAGATGAATGAGCGCGGTCGCTATTTCTCCGAAGGCGACTATGACATCCTGGGCCCGCCGCTTACCGACTCGGACGACGAGTTGGACTGGATGTCCTCGCAACCGTGGTCCAACGGCAAGGTTGGCCTGATCGGATGCTCCTCTACGGCAGAGTGGCAGCTGGCCGTGGCCGCTCGCGGCAACAAGGCCCTGGCCACATTCGTTCCCGAGGGTTTCGGGGCAGGAGTGGGACGCGTCGCTCCGTATTACGAGCAGGGCAACTGGTTTCGCGGCGGCGCGGTACAGATGCTCTTCATGATGTGGCTGTACGATGCGGGATTTCAGACTGGCGTGCGTCCCACGTTTCCCCCCGGTGCGTCGCAAGAGGAGCTAGTCATCGCGGCCAAGTCGTATGATCTGCATCCCCACGAACCGCCGGTCGACTGGTCGAAGGCGGCATGGCATCTGCCGGAAAGAGACATTCTGAAGTCGGTCGGCGCCGGCGATGGCATCTTTGCCAGCGTCACTCCCGGCGTGACCCGTGGCAACATGATCGCGCGCACGCCCAACGATCCGGCCTGGTACAAAGGGGGATTGTGGAACGACAGCATGACCATCAACATCCCCGGCCTGTGGATGATGAGCTGGTACGACGTAAGCGTCGGTCCCAATCTGGCCGCATATAACTATGTCCGCAAGACAGCGCGGCCGGAGATTGCGAACGAGCAGTACGCGGTAATCGCGCCGGTGTCGCACTGCGCCTACAAGCGCGCCACCGAGGACACGATCGTCGGCGAGCGCAGTATGGGCGATGCCCGACTGGACTATGACGCCCTCACCTACGGCTGGTTCGACTACTTCCTGAAGGGCGAACAGAACGGCATTCTGGAGAAGACGCCCAAGGTCCGCTACTTCACCATGGGAAGCAACAAGTGGCAATCATCGGACATGTGGCCGCCCGCGGGCGCCAAGCCAGTCACCTATTACTTTGCCAGCGGCGGCAATGCAAACACGATGTACGGCGACGGCGCGTTGACGACCACGCCAGCCAAGCAAGACCAGCCCGACAGATTTGTCTACGACCCCATGAACCCAGTTACCACCCATGGCGGCGGATTCTGTTGCATGGGTTCGGCCTACAAGCCAGGCGCTCTGGACCAGCGGCCGGTGGAGACGCGGAACGACATCCTCGTCTACAGCACCGAACCGCTGCAACAAGGCATGGAAGTGAGCGGATCGGTCGATGTCACGCTGTATATCTCGAGCGAC
>JASHXK010000545.1 GCA_030043575.1 Terriglobales bacterium | reverse complement strand
ACGAAGTAGCCTTGGACGTTCAGGTCGGTCTCTTCGCCGATAATCTTGATGGTGTTCTTGTTCGCGCCCACCGTGCCGTCGGCGCCCAGGCCATAAAACATTGCGCGCACCGTTCCTTCCGGCTCGGTTGAGAACTCCGGATCGTAGCTCAGGCTGGTGTGCGTGACATCGTCGTTGATGCCGATGGTGAAGTGATTTTGGGGCGCAGTCTTGGTTTTGGCCAGCTCATCGAAAATTCGATTGACCATGGCCGGCGTGAACTCCTTTGACGACAATCCGTAGCGTCCGCCAATAACTCTGGGGAACGTTGCCATCGGAGCCTTGCCGGCTGTAAAGCCTTCGGTCAAGGCGGTAATGACATCCTGGTACAGCGGCTCGCCAATCGCGCCGGGCTCCTTCGTGCGATCCAGTACTGCGATGTTCTTAACCGTCTTCGGTAGCGCGCTCAGGAAGTGCTCGAGCGAGAATGGCCGCATGAGCCGCACTTTCAGCATTCCGACTTTCTTGCCCTGTGCGGTCAGGTAGTCGACCGTCTCGTGCACCGCTTCGGCGCCGGAGCCCATAACAATGATGACGTCCTCGGCATCGCGCGCGCCTTCGTATTGGAAGAGCTTGTAGTCGCGGCCAACGATCTTGGCGAACTTGTCCATCACGTTCTGCACGATGGTCGGACAAGCCAGGTAATAGGGATTCACCGACTCGCGGCCCTGAAAGTAAACATCGGGATTCTGCGCCGAGCCGCGCAGCACGGGATGATCGGGCGACAGTGCACGCTCGCGATGGGCGCGCACCAGATCGTCGTCTATCATCGCCCGCATATCGTCGAGCGAGAGCTGTTCGATCTTGGAAACTTCATGCGAGGTGCGGAAGCCGTCGAAGAAATGCAGGAAGGGAATGCGCGACTCCAGCGTCGCGGCGTGGGCAATCAACGCCAGGTCCATCGCTTCCTGTACCGAATTGGACGACAGCAGGGCAAATCCCGACGGGCGGACCGACATGGCATCCTGGTGATCGCCGAAAATCGACAGGGCATGGGCGGCGATTGCGCGGGCAGCAACGTGGAGCACGGTCGGTGTCAACTCGCCCGCGATCTTGTACATATTGGGAATCATCAACAGCAGGCCCTGCGCCGAGGTGAAGGTCGTTCCCAGCGCTCCCGCCTGGATCGCACCGTGCAAAGCGCCGGCCGCGCCAGCCTCGCTCTGCATCTCGATAACTTTAGGCACCGTGCCCCAGATGTTCTTGTCGCCCACCGCCGACCAGGCATCGGACGACTCGCCCATCGGCGACGAGGGTGTAATCGGATAGATCGCGGCAATTTCACTGACATGGTAAGCAACGTAGGCGACGGCTTCGTTGCCATCGAGCGTCACTTTGATTCTTGGCATCGTCCCTCCAGCGCGCGACTCGTCGATGGGCGAGCCTTGCATAGTTGCCTCGCCGGCGGCCGATGAATGGGTATGAAGGGTGGCAGCCGACGAAGCAGAGTATTCAGTTTTTTTCACGTTGTATTTCCCCCCAGGACCCGCGATCGGCGCGGTCCGCTATGAACCCCAGTGTCGGATCAGGAGCATTACTGTCCACCATAGGCTGTGGCGGGGGGAGGGGCTGTGATGGAGGTACTAACAAGTCTGTGACGCAGATCACATACAGGTGTTTGGCGATGTGAATTCGGGATATCGGCCCACGAACCCGCGCAGGTCACTTAGATCTGCATCGGGAATCACTGACAAGTCCTGGCCGCAGGTTGTGCAATTCTGGTGGGTGTCTGTGGAGAAGACTTCCAGTTTTTTCCGCCGGTCCAATGAGCGCCCACGTGGCGAGAAACTAAGACCTCCGACCTGCTTCTCCCAGGATGTCCCACTACGCCAGAGGACGCTCCCGCTCGACCTCATCTGGCGGACCGCGAGGAGGGCAAGCCGATGCATAGCAAGGCTCAATCGCACAGTTCATTGTTTGGCATGAGTTGGAACCCGGCGAACCTAGCGCTGGCCATCCTGCTGACGTTGTTGTTCCTGATCTTAACGCTCGTGTTTATGACGCTCACGGCTCAGCCGGCAGAGGGACAAAATCCGGTTCCGCCAACGGCTGTGCAAGCAGCGAAGATGCCGCAGTACGCCTCGCGACTGGCGCATCCCACCAGGCGAATGCTGCCTCCCAAACCGGTCGCACCCTTGCTCGCAAAAGAATACGGCCGGCCGCTCGACAGCAACGACATCTACGACAACGGGCCCATCAACGGCAATACCGACGCCTGGACGATCAACTTCGGATTTATCGTCAGCGACAGCTTCACCATTGGCGCGAACGGCGCGACAGTTACCGGCATGAGCTTCGGCGCGTGGCTGTTTACCGGCGACACACTGACTTCGGCGGAATTGTCCATCACCTCGGGCGAGGGCGGCGGCACCAGCTATTACGATCAGACGGTCAGCTTCACGCAGAGTAATTGCCAGGTCAATATTTTCGGCTTCAACGTCTGCACTGAGACTACGTCCTTCAACGGTCCCACGCTGAATGCCGGAACCTATTGGGTGAACTTGCAGAACGCCAGTGTGCCCAGCGGCGATCCCATTTATTGGGACGAAAATTCCGGTGTGGGATGCCAGGGCCAAGGCTGCCCGTCTTTGGCTTGGGAGAACTCCATTGGCTCGATACCTTCCGAGTCGTTCACCATTCTGGGCAACGCCACTACCACCACCACGACGTCAAGCAGCACCTACAGCGATTACGCTTGTCCCACTCCCCAACCCGGCTTTCATGATCTCCATGATTTCAGCTCCAGCGCTGGAGCGTCGGGGCTGGTCAGCGGCACAGCCGGGAAACTCTACGGCACCTTTGCCAGCGGCGGCAGGTATGGCGCGGGTCTGCTGTACGACTTCGCGCAAATGGCCGGTCGTTGGTTCCTCAGCTCGCTGTACAGCTTCCTGGGAGCAAGCAATGGCAGCAGCCCGAACGGCGTCATCATCGGACCGGGAGGCGACCTTTACGGGGCAGCGAGCGGCGGCATCCAAAACTGCGGCAACAGTGGAGCGTCTTACTGCGGAGTGATATACGAGGCAAGTCCGGGTACGAGCATCTGCGCCACTGCATTGTGCGGCTGGAACGAGACGACGATTTATCAGTTTACCGGGAACGCCGACGCGTTCGACGGCATCGTCACCGCCTTCGACTCAGCCGGCAACCTCTATGGCATATCAGGTGGCAACTATGGATACGATGGATACGGCGGGGCCTACGGGTGGGGCGCGGTCTTCGAGCTAACGCCCTCGCAGGGAGGCTGGACGGAGAAGATCCTCTACAGCTTCACAGGGGGCACTGACGGCGGGATACCTGGCAGCTTGCTCTTGGGGCATGACGGAAATTTGTATGGAACCGCCGGCTACGGCGGAGATCCGAATTGTGCGCCGTACGGAGGGGCGTGCGGCGTAGTTTTTCAATTAGTGCCCTCAGGTAGCGGCTGGACAGAAAACGTTATTTATAGCTTCACGGGAACCACAGACGGCTGGGGCCCTGGCGGCCTGATCCAGGATAGCGAAGGCAATCTGTATGGCTTCAGTACTTGTTGGAACGCCGTTTATAACGAGCAATATTGCGAGAACTCCGAGGGCACTCTGGTCCAGGATGGTCTGATCTTCGCGATGTCACCGTCGGGGAGCGGGTGGAGCTTTGGCATCATTTATAACGCCCTCCTTTACGAAGGTCAGCAGTGCGAGGCTTACACGAACCTTCCCTCGGTACTCATTCATGGCTTGACGCTGGATCCGGGGGGCAATCTCTACGCTGCCCAGGGGGGCAGCGTGTACTTCTGTGGCTTTAATTTCTGTACGCAGTTGTATTGCGGGCAAATCGTTAACGTTGCCGACCGCGCGATTCTGGTTACGGGGGACGCGGACATCTTTGGGAACATAGCGTCAGATGCCAATGGCAACCTCTACGGCACGACGTCAACCTGCGGTTTCGGAACGCTACAGAGGGATACGGGCATGATCTGGCAGTACTCACCATGAGCTGGTTGCCAGCTGCCGGTTGTCTGTAATCAAAAGGAATCAGTTCCGACAGCGCCTGCCACTCGCAGCCAGTCTTGTGCTTAAGATCCTTTTACGGAGGAGGATGACCGTCCGCACGCTCACGGCGTGATCTTCCAAAC
>JASHXK010000544.1 GCA_030043575.1 Terriglobales bacterium | reverse complement strand
AGGTAGACCTCGATGAAGGCCGGGCGTTGCTGGAAGGTTCCCTGAATCAGAGCCTCGGACAGCGGGTCTTCGATGTACTTCTGCAACGCGCGCCGCAGCGGGCGAGCGCCGTAGGTGCGATCGACGACCGTCTTGTCGAGGATCCACTTGCGCGCCTCTTCGGTCACCGTAACCGTGATCGAACGCTGCGCCAGGTTGGTGTTCAGTTGCTGCACCATCAACTCGACAATCTGGATCAGGTCGGCCTCGGTCAGGGCGTTGAAGATGATGACTTCGTCCAGACGGTTGAGAAACTCAGGATTGAAAGTGCGCTTCACTTCGTTGCGCACCATGTCCTCGACCTTGCTGGAAATCGTCTCTTCATGCTCCGACTGGAAGCCCAGCCCGGTGCGCTTCTGCAAATGCCGCGCTCCGATGTTCGAGGTCATGATGATGATCGTGTTCTTGAAGTCGACCGTGTTGCCGAGTCCATCGGTCAGCTGGCCGTCTTCAAACACCTGCAGCAGAATGTTGAACAGATCGGGATGCGCCTTCTCGACTTCGTCCAGCAGTACAACCGAATACGGTGCGCGCTTCACGCGCTCGGTCAACTGGCCGCCCTCTTCGTAGCCCACATATCCCGGAGGCGAGCCGATCAGCTTCGATACCGAGTGCTTCTCCATGAACTCCGACATGTCGAAGCGCACCAGCGATTTCTCGCTGCCGAACATGAACTGCGCCAGCGTGCGAGCCACTTCGGTCTTGCCGACGCCCGTCGGTCCCAGGAACAGGAACGAGCCGATCGGGCGGTTCGGGCTCTTCAATCCAGCCCGCGACCGGCGAATCGCACGCGCCAGCGCCGAGATCGCGCGCTCTTGCGAGATCACGCGCTTGTGCAACTCTTCTTCGATGCGCAGCAGCTTCTGGCTTTCTTCTTCTTTGATCGACGCGATGGGAACGCCCGTCCAGCGCGACACGACGTCCTCGATGTCCTCGCGGCCAACGACGCCAGTCGAGGACTCATCGAGATGATATTTTTCACGCAGGGCGCGCAGGTTTTCGCGCTCTTTGCGCTCCTCGTCGGAGTAGAAGCGGGCCTTCTCGAACTCGTGATTCGCAATCGCGTTTTCCATGCGATGCACGATGAACTTGATCCGCTTCTGCACCTCGGTGATGTCCTCGGGCAGGGATGTCTGGCGAAGCTTCACGCGCGCGCCGGCTTCGTCCACCAGATCGATTGCCTTATCCGGCAGGAAGCGATCCGGCAGATACCGGTTCGAGTGCGACACGGAAAACTGAATCGCCTCATCGGTGTAGCTGACGGCATGGAACTTCTCGTACCGCTCCTTGATGCCGAACAGAATCTTGACCGCATCCGCCTCGTTCGGCGGCGGAACTTTCACGGCCTGGAAGCGCCGCTCCAGCGAGCGATCTTTCTCAATCGACTTGCGATATTCGCCCGGCGTCGTCGCGCCGATGCATTGGATCTCGCCGCGCGACAGTGCCGGCTTCAGGATGTTGGCGGCGTCCAGCGATCCTTCTGCCGACCCCGCGCCCACCAGCGTATGCAGCTCGTCGATAAAGATGATGGCGTTCTGCGACTCCATCAACTCCTTCATGATGGTCTTGAGCCGTTCTTCGAACTGGCCACGATACTTCGTTCCGGCAACGATCAACGAAAGATCGAGCGCGAGAATTCGTTTGTCGGACAGGAATGACGGCACCTCGCCGTCGGCGATGCGCTGCGCCAATCCTTCCACGATGGCGGTCTTGCCCACGCCAGGCTCGCCGATCAGCACCGGGTTATTCTTCGTGCGCCGGCACAGGATCTGAATCACCCGCTCCAGTTCGCCATCGCGCCCGACGAGCGGATCCAGTTGATTGTCCATCGCCGCCTGCGTCAGGTCGCGCGAGAACTCCGACAGCAGCGACGACTCGCGCGAACGCTGCGACGGCTGCGCTTTTTCCTGCGAGGTACGCGCCAGCTCCTCCCTAATCGAAGACAGCCGCAATCCGCGCTCGTGCAGAATCTCAGCCGCGAAGCACTTCTCTTCGCGCAACAAGCCCAGCAACAGGTGCTCCGTTCCGATGTGCTTATGCGAAAGCCGTTCAGCTTCCTCGGCGGCGTAGGCCAGCACACGCTTGCACTCGTTGCTCAGGGGCAGGTCCACGGAAGTGGAAACCTTTTCCCGAATCGTAGTGTGGCCCTCGATCTGTTTCCGGATCGATTCAACCGAAGCGTGGGACCGAAGGAACCGATTAGTGAGCGCTTTATCCTCGCGCAGAAGTCCCAGCAGCAGGTGCTCCGTTTCAATATAAGGAGAACCGAACTGGCTGGCTTCGTAGCGCGCGAAGAAAATTACGCGCCGGGCCTTTTCCGTGTACCGTTCAAACATGGAACCTCTCCCAGAGTGCGGCCGGACTGGTTTGTCCTGCCGAACTCCATTTGCTCTTCCCCTTTGTTGCCGACTCCGAAATGGCGCATGGGAGCCGATTTCCCCGAGCCCGTAGCTGCCTGACTACTACAACCCACCTTGCCGCCGCGTGTTCTGCTCACGCGGACAGCGACTGCGGCGACACCTCGACCACCCGCCCACGTTCCAGACGCAGAACGCGGTCGCACTGACGCGCAAACCCCAGATTGTGCGTAACGATAAGCGAGGTTAGACGATAGTCGCGATGTAGCCTGGCGATCAATTTAAAAACCGTTTCTGCGGTCCGGTTATCAAGGTCACCTGTCGGCTCATCGGCCATCAGAACCTTGGGTCTGGTGATCAGCGCGCGGGCTAGCGCTACCCGCTGCTGCTCGCCACCAGACAACTCGCCGGACCGATGACTGGCACGGTCCTGTAAACCTACCTCCTGCAACCAGTGCAGGCTTTCCTGCTCAGCCTCGCGGTGCCGCATGCCTCGCATCAGCAAGGGCATGGCCACGTTCTCCGAGGCGGTAAATTCGGGCAGCAAATAATGAAACTGCCATACGAACCCCAGCTCCCGGCTACGGAACTCCGCTGCATCTTCCTCAGAGAGGCTCCCTAAGCGAACTTGGGCGAAGTATACGTCACCTGCAGAAGCACGATCAAGCGCTCCGAGGATGTGCAATAAGGTGCTCTTTCCGGTTCCTGACTCGCCCACAATGGCGAGCATCTCACCCTGCTGCACATCCAGCGACAAGCTTTCAAAGAGCACTAAATCCGAATTGCCCGAGCGGAAGACCTTCTTCAGATTGTCCGCTCGCAATAACACGTCTTGAACAGTTGGATGCAGGCGCGCTCCGCAGCGACACAAAAATGCAGCCAAGTGATTGGAACCATGCCCGTTCCGGTACCAAGGCGCCAGCCGCTCGACCTATTCGAATTAGATCATGTTCGCACAGGGAAGTCAGCGACTTTGCCACGACCCGCAGAGAAATAGTAACGAAGGTAATGAGCTAACGAGTTACGAATGCCGATTGAGCAGAACAGCCGCCCCGCGCCAAAGAACGCCATCCGCGTTGTGCCCGCGAACGAATCCCGCCGATCGTCAACGCATCGCAACACTAATATTGCAATTCGTTAACGCTGCATCCGTCGCAGCATGTTCGCGGGAGGCCTCGCTTATTGCCGCGCAAAGCGCTAGTCGTCTTGGTAGAATTGTGTGCCGGACTGACACGTGAAAGAGCAGCGAAAGTTTACGGTTGTCATCGAGCGCGACGAGGAAGGCTACTACGTCGCTACTGTCCCTGCTTTGCGCGGTTGTCACACCCAGGCCAGGACGCTCGATACCCTGATGAAGCGCGTGCGCGAGGCGATTC